>DATFRX010000117.1:0-2749 GCA_035262905.1 Nocardioidaceae bacterium | reverse complement strand
AGCAGGAAGCCCGCGGCGCCGGCCCGAAGCGCACCGGACAGCAGCTCGTCGTCGTCGAAGGTGGTCAGGACCAGGATGGGTGGCCCGTCGGGTCGCTCGCGTACTCGGCGGGTCGCCTCGATGCCGTCGAGCCGCTTCATCCGCAGGTCCATCACGACGACGTCCGGGGTGTGAGCGTCGACGGCGGGCTCGACCTCGTCGCCGTCGGCGCACTCGGCGACGATCGCGAAGCCGTCCTTGCGGCGCAGGATGCGGCGCAGCCCCGAGCGGACCAGCTCCTGGTCATCGACCAGCAGCACGCGCAGGGCACCAGCCTCCGAGCCCATCATCTGCCTCCGGTTGCTTCGAGTCGTCCTCCGGTCGCGGCAGCGTCACCGACACGTGCCAGCCCGCGTCGTCCGGGCCGGCGTCGAACCCGCCGCCGAGCAGCTCGACCCGCTGCCGCATGCCACGCAGCCCGGAGCCGCCGTTGCCGTCCGGCCCCAGCAGTACGGCGTCGTGGCCGGCCGGCATCGAGTTGCGGACGGTCAACCGTACGGGGTCTGCTGTCAGGTCGAGTCGCGCGTCCACCTCGGAACCCGCCGCATGCTTGACCGCGTTGGCCAGCGACTCCTGCATGATCCGATAGAGATCGAGACCGGCGGCCGGCGTCACGCAGCCGGGGTCGCCACGGAGCGTGTAGCTGACCGCGGCACCGGTGGCCCGGACCTCGTCGACCAGGTCCTCGATGTCGTCGACGGCCGGCAGCGGTGCGGTGTTGCCGTCCGGCGACTCCAGCAGGCCGACCGTCCGCCGGATGTCGCTCATCGCCTGCCGGCCGACCCGTTCGGCGTCCTCCAGGGCGTCGACTGCCTCAGTGACGTCCTTGTCGGTCGCGAGAACGTGCCGTGCTGCCGTCAGGTGCAGCATCGTGACGCTCAGGGAGTGGGCGATGACGTCGTGGATCTCGCGGGCGATCCGCTGCCGCTCCTGGGTCGCGGCCTGTGCCACTCGGCTGGCCTGCGCCTCCTGGGTACGAAGCAGCAGCCGCTGCTGCCACTGCATGGCAAAGCCGCCGTCCCAGATGATCGTGATGCCGAGGCACCAGTAGAGCGAGCCCTTGAAGTCGCCGAAGATGTCGAACGCGACCAGGGTGGCGGCGGCCGCGAGCGCGATCGGGAGGCTCCATCTCACCGGAGCGGTCCCCGCGACCTCGGCGACCAGCACGACGAGGATGAACGGCGCGAAGCTGATCTCAGCCGACGTGGCCATCAGGGTCGCCACTCCGGCGATCACGATCACCCCGAACACCAGCGGGTGCACCTTCTGGCCGAGGAGGTGTTCGACCAGCCAGGGGCTCAGGATGACGAGTCCGATCAGGGCTTCCCAGCCGGGCGGGATCAGCGCGTTGCTCTGGATGACGACGGCCAGCGTCGCCACGAATGCACTGCACCCGATGCCGAGCGCCATCCACCACGGCCACTGCAGCTCGTTGGCGCCCTGCCAACGGCCCATGACCCAACGGACTGAGTTCACGACCACCAGCGTAAGGAGGAGGGGCGTACGACACATCCCGCTAGGGGCGGTCTCCGGCTCCGACCGTGGGCGGAGGCCAAGATTCGACTCCGGCACGCTGCCAGGGGGCGGCCGGCCTCCTAACGTGAGCGGCATGACCACTGCCTGGAAGACCCAACACCGACGGTCGACCGTGATCCGTGAGGTGCTGACCCGGCTCGAGCGGACTCGCGACGGCAGGCTGCCGTGGCAGGAGGTGTCCGGCGCCGTCGAGGTCTTCGGCGAGCCGAGCGCACTGCTGCGAGCGCTCCAGCTGACCTGGTTCACCCGGCTGACGGCCGCGCTCGACCTCGCCATGGAGGCCGGCGCCTCCGACCCGGTCGAGGAGGTGCAGATGGCGTGGTACGACCTCGCCTGGCGCACTCCGGGGCTGCGCCGGGTGCTCGACGCCCACCAGCACGATCCCGCCGTCGCGCCGGGGCGCAGCCAAGAGCACCGGGCGCTCGCGGTCTCGGCCGGGCTGGCCACGCTCGACGAGCCGACCGCGCTCGCCGCCGCGCGCGGCCGTCAGCTCGTGAGCATCGGTCCGGCCGCTACGCCGGCACCGGCGCCTGCGTGGGGGACGTCGGTGCCGGCAACGCGCGCCGGATGAGGCGACACCGTCGCGTCGCTGCGATCTGGCTCGGGAGTCGTCTGACAGGATGGCGCGGGTGCGATTCACAGCCGATCTGCACATCCACTCCCGCCACTCGATGGCCTGCAGCAAGGACGCCGACCTCGAACACCTGACCTGGTGGGCTCGGCGCAAGGGCGTCACCCTCGTCGGCACCGGCGACTTCACCCATCCGGCGTGGTACGAGCACCTCCAGGAGCGGCTGGTCCCGGCCGAACCGGGGCTGTACCGGCTGCGCGACGACATCGACCGCGACGTCAGCCGTACGCTGCCGCCGAACCTCGCCGACCGCGACGTTCGCTTCCTGCTGTCGGTCGAGATCTCGACGATCTACAAGCGTGCCGACCGCACTCGCAAGGTTCACCACCTGATCTACCTGCCGGACCTCGAGGCGGCCGCCCGGTTCAACCGACGGCTCGCCAGGGTCGGCAACATCGGCTCGGACGGCCGGCCGATCCTCGGTCTGGATTCGCGGGACCTGCTGGAGATCGTGCTCGACTCCAGCGACGGCGGCTATCTGGTTCCGGCGCATCTGTGGACGCCGTGGTTCGCGGTGCTGGGCTCCAAGTCCGGGTTCGACGC
>DATFRX010000116.1:0-5902 GCA_035262905.1 Nocardioidaceae bacterium | reverse complement strand
CAGCAGGTCGCGACCCTCGCCGGACTTCCCGGCCGATGCCACGGTCACCCGCCCCTGCGAGGTGCGCTCGATGCGGTCGAGAGTCTGGACCACGTCGGCGTAGCCGGCGACGCTCGACAGGCTGACATTCTGGTCGTCTTGGAGGCACGGGCCGCCAGGGCTTTGCGGCGGATCGGCGGTTGCTGTGGCGCCGAGCCCGGCCGCGAGCATGGCGCTCGCGGCAAGGACGGTCAACGTCTTACGCATGGCTTCTCCTCGGGGGTCGGAGCGAGCGGGGACGCCGTCCCGAGGTCACGACAGCCCAGCCACCCTCTAGTCGAGCTGCCCGCCGAACGTATCGCGGCAGGCGGCGCACCAGACACCGTCAGGTGTCGGAAGGCCACCGCCACGGTCAAGACACATGTCGGCCGGTGGGACGCCCGCCGACTCAGTCGAGAGGCTCGTCCAGCACCATCTCGTCGGCGCCGAGCTCCTCCCGGACCACCTGGAACGCCAGCCCGGGCGGGTAGCCCTTGCGGCCGAGCATCCCGGCCAGCCGCCGCATCCGGACCTGGCTGTCGAGTCCCCGGGTGCTCGGCAGCTTGCGCCGGACCAGACGGCGAGCCGCCTCGGTCTCGGCATCGCCGTCGATCTCGTCGAGGACGGTCCCCACGACCTCGTCGGCCACGCCCTTGCGACGCAGCTCGACGCCGAGCGCCCGGCGCGCCAGACCCTTGTTGCCCATCCGGGTCTGGACCCAGGTGCGGGCGAACGCCTCGTCGTCGACGAGCCCGACCTCCTCGAACCGGTCGAGCAATCGGGTCGCCATCTCCTTCGGCACGTCGCGCTTCCGCAGCGCCTCCGCAAGCTCGGCGCGACTCCGGGGCCGGTCGGTCAGGCGGCGAAGCAGGATCTTGCGCCCGACCGCCTCCGGATCCTCGTCCGGCACCTCAGGGTCAGCCGGCTCGTCACGTGGCTTCGGCGCCGATCGGGCCATCGTGGTCAGCCTCGTCGCGTGTCGTGTCGGGTCCGCGGCTCGTACCGCATTGCTAGAAGTCGATGTCGGCAGCCTCGTCAGCCGGTGCGTCGACGGTCGGGCCGACACCGAGCTTCTCCTTGATCCGCTTCTCCAGCTCGTCGGCCAGGTCCGGGTTGTCCCGCAGGAAGCCGCGGGCATTCTCCTTGCCCTGGCCCAGCTGGTCGCCCTCGTAGGTGTACCAAGCACCCGCCTTGCGGACCAGGCCGACATCGACACCGACGTCGATCAGACCGCCCTCGCGGCTGATCCCCTTGCCGTACATGATGTCGAACTCGGCCTGCTTGAACGGAGCGCTGACCTTGTTCTTCACGACCTTGACGCGAGTCCGGTTGCCGACCATGTCGGTGCCGTCCTTGAGCGTCTCGATCCGCCGCACGTCGAGTCGGACCGACGAGTAGAACTTCAAGGCCCGCCCACCGGTTGTCGTTTCGGGCGAGTTGTGGACCATGACGCCGTCGGCGAAGTAGTTGTGGCAGCCCTCGACCTCGATGTCGAAGCGGCGCATCGAGCGGGCGGGCGGCTTGACGTGGACGTCGAGAACCCGCGCCGGAACCAGCCGCTCGGTGGGCTCGACGAGCTGCGGCTGGACGTCGAACCGGCCACGCAGTCGCGGCAGAAGCTTGTAGTCCATCGACGGGTGGACATGGGCCGCGACGATCTCCTGGAAGCGTGCCGACGACTCCGTGGTGAAGACCAGGACGGCCTTGCGGCGACGTCCGGCCAGCCGCAGCCGGCTCTCGAGCCCGTAGGTGTCGCGAAGATGGTCGCGGAGCCGGATCCGCGATCCCTCGCTCATCGCCTCGACGCAGATCTCGATCCGGCCGCTGCCTCCCGCGGTCCGCTGCTGGCGGCCCTTGGAGCGCAGCGAGAAGCTGCCGTCATCCTGGTACCAGATCGCCAGCGCCAGCGGCGTCAGCGCCTTGAGGTACTCCTCGGAGATGTGCTTCTTGCCGTCGCCGAAGTAGACCGCCTTCTGGAGCTCGCCGAGCTCGGGCATCGGGGTGAAGTCGGCGAACTTCGCCCCCTTTGCATTGACTCGGGTCGAGTGGTCGATGTTGCCGAGCAGCGACACCTTCCAGTCGAGGTAGTCGTGCTGGCGCTCGCCATGGCCGAACCGGAGCCGAACGCCGTTGCGGTCGCGCCGGTTGGGTGACAGGTTGCCGTCGCCCAGCAGCGACCCCAGGACGACCTGGAACTGCTGGTCGCTGAGCCGATGCGTCTCGGCCGCCAGGACGCGGTCGCCGGCGAAGATGTCTCCCGCCGCCTGCCAGCCTCCCGGCGTCCGGATCAGATGGTTCGGCGTGGCGGCGAACTGCGACCGCCCGTTCTTGCCGGAGCGGGCCACGGTGAACTGCAGGAAGTGATCGGCATTGCCGTTGTCGAACCAGTTGACGATCCGACGGGGCACGATCCGATCGGTCTCCGGATCGTAGGAGGCAACCTCCACGTCCAGCTTCTGGTTGACGATCTTGCCGATCTTCTCCGTGCTGCCGTCGGCGAGCTGGACGCGAGTGCCGTAGGACAGGCACCCGAACATCACACCGATCTTCTCCCGCAGTTGGTTGATGAAGATCGCGGTCGTGCCCGAGCCGCTGAGCGCGCCGGTCAGCTTGCGCAGCGCCTGGCTCATCAACCGGGCCTGCAGGCCGACGTGGCTGTCGCCCATCTCGCCCTCGATCTCGGCGCGTGGCACCAGCGCCGCCACCGAATCGATAACCACGACGTCGAGGGCACCGGAACGGATCAGTGTGTCGGCGATCTCCAGCGCCTGCTCGCCGGAGTCGGGCTGGCTGACCAGCAGCGCGTCGATGTCGACGCCGAGTGCCTGAGCATATTCCGGATCGAGGGCGTGCTCGGCATCGATGAACGCCGCGATGCCGCCGAGCTTTTGTGCGTTGGCGACGGCGTGCAACGCCACAGTGGTCTTTCCGGACGACTCCGGTCCGTATATCTCCACGACGCGGCCGCGTGGCAGACCGCCGATGCCCAGCGCGATGTCGAGCGCGATGGAGCCGGTCGGCACGACCTCCACCGGAGCACGGCTCTCGTCGCCCAGCCGCATCACCGATCCCTTACCGTGCTGACGCTCGATCTGCGCGAGTGCGGTGTCGAGAGCCTTGTCGCGATCCCCTGCAGCCATTGGCGAACCCATCTGATCGTTTGCGGTCGTCTCGTCTTCTCGATGCTCCGACCCTAGGCACGGCCACCGACAGCGTTTCGGACCGCCACTCGGTCTGTGGACGACCGTGCCTGAACCACAGCAGGGACCCACCGTAACCCGAACACGTGTTCGATGTGCGCCGACACGCGGCGTGTCTCGCTACGCCTCGATCGCCCGTCGAGCGACCTGTCGATGCAGAGCTCCGAAGGCCCGCTGCCGGGTCACGGCGGGCGCATTCCGGTCGAGTACGACCGAGCCGAGCAGCGGGTCGGCACCGAGGCGCTGGGCGGCCTCGACGAATCGTGCCAGCTCCGCCTCACACCGGGCCGGGCCGAACTCGGCGAGCCGCCAGGCGAGGGCATCTGCGGTCGCCAGGACAGCAGTGACACTCGTCCCGGGACGAACCCGCAGTCCCACTGACGACTCCTGTACGGGCGTGTCAATCCGCATCGCGATCTCCCTCCCGTACGAGCGGCTTCTCGTGTACTTCGAGATCGCACGGTGTGGCCAGCAGCGGCGCCATCTGTGGATAGGCGTCGTCCATGCGACGGAGTTGGACCAGCCGGAAGCCGCGTCGGCCGTACCAGGACTTGAGGAACTCCTTGCTCGGGTGCCGCCAGGCACGCGGGACGAGCAACTCGAGCTGGATGGCGCGCAGCCCGCGGTCCCGGCTGTCCTGCTCGGCGAAGTCGACGAGGGCCCGGCCGATGCCGAGACCGCGACGATCGGGGTCGGCCACCAGGATCCCGAACTCACTGGTGTCCTCACTGATCCGATGGAGACGTACGCTGCCGACGATGCTCCCATCGGGCGCGGTGGCGGCTACGATCTCGCCGGCCGCGATGAGCTCGGCGAACTCCGACGGCGTGGTCCGCGTGAAGCCGTCCTTCCAGAGCCCACTCTCCGCGGTGACATAGACGTCGTTGACCAGCTCGGTCAGCCGCTTGACCAGGTCGGTGTCTCGGCTGGCGGCTGCGTCCAAGCGCCTGACAGTGATGTCCGGAACTGCTGCCATACGTCGAGCATGCCCCGGTCGGATTGAGCGATGCAATACATAGTTCAGACTAGATCGATCGTGTTCTACGATGAATCCAATGGACGTCCGCCAACTCCGATGCGTCGATGCGGTAGCCCGGCATCAGCACTTCACCCGAGCCGCCGAGGAGTTGCATCTGGCGCAGTCGGCGCTGTCGCACCAGATCCGGCGACTCGAGCGGGAGTTGGGGACCCCGCTGTTCGAGCGGACCAGCCGACGCGTCATCACCACCGAGGCCGGGCGCGTCGTCGCTGCCCGGGCCAGACGGATCTTCGCCGAGCTGGACGGTGCTCGTGAGGAGGTCGACGAGCTTCGCGGTGTACTCCGTGGGCGGATCCGGATCGGCGCGCTGCTGCCCGCCGGGGAGGTCGATGTGCCGGGGCTGCTCGCGAACTTCAGTCGCGCTCATCCCGGTGTCGAGGTCGATCTCTACGAGGGCATCGCGGACGACATGTTCCGGCGGCTGACCGGCGACGATCTCGACGCGGCGATCTGCCTGCTGGCCGGCGATCCTCCTGACGATCTCGCCGTCGAGCCACTGAGCCAGGACGAGGTCGTCGCCGCCTTCGCACCGGATCAGGCGCCACGCGCTCGGCACGTCACCATCGCCGACCTCGGCGAGATGACCATCGTCGCGACCCGCCGTGGATCCGCGATCACCCATGCCCTCGACCAGCGCTTCGCCGCCGCCGGTCAGCAGCTCCGGCTGGCCCTCGAGAGCGGCGACCCGTTCCTGCTGCGGTCGCTCGCCGCCCGTGGCTTCGCGACCGCGATCCTGCCGCGCTCGCTGACCGCCATCGACGGACCCGCCATCGAGGTACGCAGTCTGCGTCCCGCCCTGCGGTTGCCCGTGGCACTGGTCTGGCGCCGCGAGCGCGACGTGCCCCCGGCGGCGCGGACGTTCATCGAGTTCGTCCGGCACGCGACGGCGACTCGGGACGCGTCCACCTGAGCCGCCGCCACCAGCCGACCGACACGACCAAGACCACCACCGTCGCCGACCCGAGCCACCACGACGCGACGTACGGCCGGTCCAGCAGCGTCGGGTTGTCGGGTCGCGCGCCGCCGCCGTACAGCACCGGGATCGCCGCCAGGGTCAGGCTCTCCCAGCACACCAGCGCGACGACGGCCGACGACCGCCACGGCACCGGCAGCCAGCGGGAGGCGGCGACGCCGAGACCGACCACGATCGGCGCGAGCACGGCGTCGTGGAGCAGCACTCCCCCGGCCAGCCAGGTCAGCACGGAGCCCCAAGCGTCGGCCGGCACGTCCCGGAGCAGGGTCGCCGCGTACGCGAGCGCAGCCACACCCGGGATCGCCAGGACGAGCCGCCACGCCGTCATGCGTAGACCTCCAGCCGCCGTACCCACTTGGTCTGCAGCACGCCGGGCCGGTTCGGCGCGATGATGCGGCAGGGGTAGCCGTGGTCGAGCGCGAGCGGCTTGCCGGCCAGGTCGAAGGCGAGGAGGGTACGGCGGTCGGCGACGAACTGTCCGGGCAGCTCGCTCGTACGCCAGCCGCCGCGCTGTTGCATCGACACGGCGAAGACGCGTGAGCCGTCCGGGGCGCCAACCGCTGTCACGAGGTCGGCCACTGGAACGCCGGTCCACGTGCCGGAGCCGCTCCAGCCCTCGACACAGGCGATCGGCAGGTCGTGGCTGGCCTGCGGCATCGCACGCAGCTCGTC
>DATFRX010000115.1:0-19960 GCA_035262905.1 Nocardioidaceae bacterium | reverse complement strand
CTCTACCTCGAGGGCCAGGAGCCCGAGGTCGAGGCGCTCCACGCCGCGATCCGCCGAGCCACGATCGCCAACAAGCTGACGCCGGTGCTGTGCGGCACCGCGTTCAAGAACAAGGGCATCCAGCCGCTGCTGGACGCAGTGGTCGCCTACCTGCCGTCGCCGGCCGACGTCCCCGCCATCGAGGGACACGCGGTGGGTGACGAGGAGACCGTCGTGATCCGCAAGCCCAGCGAGGCGGAGCCGTTCTCCGCGCTGGCCTTCAAGATCATGGCTGACCCGCACCTCGGCAAGCTGACCTACATCCGGGTCTACTCCGGTCGCCTCGAGGCCGGCACCCAGGTCCTCAATCCGACCAAGGAGCGCCGCGAGCGGATCGGCAAGATCTACCGGATGCACGCCAACAAGCGCGAGGAGATCTCGAGCATCGGCGCCGGCCAGATCGTCGCGGTGATGGGCCTCAAGGACACCACCACCGGCGAGACGCTGAGCGACCAGAGCAACCCGGTCGTCCTCGAGTCGATGACCTTCCCGGCTCCGGTCATCCACATCGCGATCGAGCCGAAGAGCAAGGGCGACCAGGACAAGCTGAGTACGGCGATCCAGCGGCTGTCCGACGAGGACCCGACGTTCACGGTCCGTACCGACGAGGAGACCGGCCAGACCATCATCGCGGGCATGGGCGAGCTGCACCTCGAGGTGCTGGTCGACCGGATGAAGCGCGAGTTCCGCGTCGAGGCCAACGTCGGCAAGCCCCAGGTCGCCTACCGCGAGACGATCAAGAAGCCGGTCACCGGGCTCAGTTACACGCACAAGAAGCAGACCGGTGGCTCCGGCCAGTTCGCGAAGGTCGTCCTCGACATCGAGCCGACCGGTGGCGACGGTGCCGACGGCGGCTACGAGTTCGTCGACGCCATCCGAGGCGGCCGGGTTCCGCGGGAGTACATCCCCGCGGTCGACGAGGGTGCCCAGGAGGCCATGGAGTTCGGCGTACTCGCCGGCTACCCGATGGTCGACGTCAAGGTCACGCTGCAGGACGGGCAGTACCACGACGTCGACTCGTCCGAGCTCGCGTTCAAGATCGCGGGTTCGATGGCGTTCAAGGAGGCCGCCCGCAAGGCCCAGCCGGTGTTGCTGGAGCCGATGATGGCGGTCGAGGTGACCACGCCCGACGACTACATGGGCGATGTGATCGGTGACCTGAACGCTCGTCGTGGCCACATCCAGGCCATGGACGAGGCAGCCGGCGGCGCGCGGCTCGTCAAGGCGCTGGTGCCGCTGTCGGAGATGTTCGGGTACGTCGGAGACCTGCGTTCCAAGACGTCGGGTCGCGCCGTGTACTCGATGCAGTTCGACTCGTACGCCGAAGTCCCAGGTGGAGTGGCGGACGAGATCATCAAGAAGGCCAGAGGCGAATGACGTGGACCTTCGGGTAAGGTCCAGCGGTACGCGTACGGCGTAGGAAGCTAACGAGGAGGAGCCCCCAGTGGCGAAGGCGAAGTTCGAGCGGACCAAGCCGCACGTGAACATCGGCACCATCGGTCATATCGACCATGGAAAGACGACGCTGACGGCGGCCATTACGAAGGTGCTACACGAGAAGTACCCGGACCTCAATGAGGACTGGGCCTTCGACGACATCGACAAGGCGCCTGAAGAGAAGCAGCGGGGCATCACGATCTCGATTGCCCACGTCGAGTACCAGACCGAGAACCGGCACTACGCACACGTCGACTGCCCGGGTCACGCGGACTACATCAAGAACATGATCACCGGTGCCGCCCAGATGGACGGCGCGATCCTGGTGGTCGCCGCGACCGACGGCCCGATGCCGCAGACCCGTGAGCACGTGCTGCTCGCCCGTCAGGTCGGCGTGCCGGCGATCGTCGTCGCGCTCAACAAGTGCGACATGGTCGACGACCAGGAGATCATCGAGCTCGTCGAGCTCGAGGTGCGCGAGCTCCTCAACGAGTACGAGTTCCCGGGTGACGACACCCCGGTGATCCAGGTCGGTGCACTCCCGGCGCTCAACGGCGACGAGAAGTGGGGCCAGTCGGTCGCGGACCTCATGGAGGCCGTCGACGACTTCATCCCGCTGCCGGAGCGCGAGATCGACAAGCCGTTCCTGATGCCGGTCGAGGATGTCTTCACGATCACCGGTCGCGGCACCGTCGTGACCGGCCGGATCGAGCGCGGCATCATCAAGGTCAACGAGACCGTCGACATCGTCGGCATCCGTGACGACAAGCAGACGACGACCGTCACCGGCGTCGAGATGTTCCGCAAGATCCTCGACGAGGGCCAGGCGGGCGAGAACGTCGGCCTGCTGCTTCGTGGCACCAAGCGCGAGGACGTCGAGCGCGGCATGGTCGTCATCAAGCCGGGCTCGACCACTCCGCACACGGAGTTCGAGGGTCAGGTCTACATCCTGTCCAAGGAGGAGGGCGGCCGCCACACGCCGATCTTCAACAACTACCGGCCGCAGTTCTACTTCCGTACGACCGACGAAGTCACCGGCGACGTCACGCTGCCCGAGGGCACCGAGATGGTCATGCCGGGCGACAACACGGAGATGAAGGTCGAGCTGATCCAGCCGATCGCGATGGAGGAAGGCCTCCGCTTCGCGATCCGCGAGGGTGGCCGTACCGTCGGCGCCGGCCGGGTCACCAAGATCATCAAGTGACCTAGCGCCACGCCGTACAGCGACGATCGGAAGGCCCCGGACCCTGATGGGTTCGGGGCCTTCTGCTGTGCTCCCGACCGCATGGCATAACCCCGATTTGGCATCCCGCCAGGCGGTCTGACAAAATAGTCAGGTTGCTCCGGTGGGATCGCCGGGGTTGCTGCGCGCCAAGCGGCTGTTCGGCTCGGGTCGTGCGCGGCACCGCACCAGGAGATCCCGCCGAATGCCCGGCATCCGCCGGGCACCATTTCCCAACCACGACGATGATCGGCCGTCCGCGCCGCGAAGGTGCGACACGCCCGACCTCGGGGGTCGGAGAAATGGGGCGAGCGACGCGACCAGCAGCGATACGAACCAGAAGGACGAAGGGCAGCGATGGCGGGACAGAAGATCCGCATCAGGCTCAAGGCCTACGACCATGAGCAGATCGACAGCTCGGCGCGCAAGATCGTCGACACGGTCACGCGTACCGGCGCGAAGGTGGCCGGCCCGGTGCCGTTGCCGACGGAGAAGAACGTGTTCTGCGTGATTCGCTCGCCGCACAAGTACAAGGACAGCCGTGAGCATTTCGAGATGCGCACGCACAAGCGACTGATCGACATCATCGATCCGACGCCCAAGACGGTCGACTCGCTTATGCGGCTCGACCTGCCGGCCGGTGTCGACATCGAGATCAAGCTCTGAGGACCGACGACCCATGAGCACGCATACCCGAACCGTGAAGGGCCTGCTGGGCACCAAGATCGGCATGACCCAGGTCTGGGACGACGACAACCGCGTCGTACCAGTGACCGTCATCGCCGCGGGCACCAACGTGGTCACCCAGATCCGTTCTCCGGAGACCGACGGCTACTCGGCCGTGCAGATCGGCTTCGGCGAGATCGAGGGCCGCAAGGTGACCAAGCCGAGGGCCGGGCACTTCCAGAAGGCCGGTGTCACGCCCCGGCGCCACGTCGTCGAGATTCGTACCGACGACACCAGTGACTTCGAGCTCGGCCAGGAGATCAGCCCTGAGCTGTTCACCTCCGGCGACCTGGTCGACGTGACCGGCACCAGCAAGGGCAAGGGCTTCGCCGGTGTGATGAAGCGCCATGGCTTCCACGGTGTCGGCGCCTCGCACGGCGCCCACCGCAACCACCGCAAGCCCGGCTCGATCGGCGGCTGCGCGACGCCGGGCCGGGTCTTCAAGGGCCTGCGGATGGCCGGCCGGATGGGCAACGAGACCGTGACCACCCAGAGCCTCACGATCCACTCGGTCGACGCCGAGAAGGGTCTGATCCTCGTCAAGGGCGCGATCCCCGGCCCCAAGGGCGGCCTGGTCGTGCTGCGGTCCGGCGTGAAGGCGAAGGGAGCCGACCAGTGACGACGATCGACGTGATCGACGCCAAGGGCAAGAAGGCGGGTTCGGTCGACCTTCCGGCCGACTTGTTCGACGCCCAGGTCAACGTGCCGCTGATCCACCAGGTGGTCGTCGCCCAGCAGGCGGCGGCCCGGCAGGGCACCGCTGCGACCAAGACCCGTGGTCAGGTCGCAGGCGGCGGACGCAAGCCCTACCGGCAGAAGGGCACCGGCCGGGCCCGCCAGGGTTCGATCCGGGCACCGCAGTTCGCCGGTGGTGGCGTCGTCCACGGCCCGCAGCCGCGGTCGTACGTGAAGCGGACGCCGAAGAAGATGAAGGCTGCCGCGCTCCGCGGTGCGCTGTCCGACCGGGCCCGCGCGGGCCGGGTGCACGTGGTCGAGAGCCTGGTCGACGGGGACACGCCATCGACCAAGCAGGCGATCGCCTCGCTGCGCCGGATCAGCGAGCGGCCCCGGGCACTGATCGTGCTCGACCGCGAGGACGAGCTCACCTGGCTGAGCCTGCGCAACGTCGTGGACGTGCACATCCTGGCCGCCGACCAGCTCAACACCTACGACGTGCTGCTGTCGGACGACGTGGTGTTCACCAAGAGCGCCTACGACACCTTCGTCAGCGCCCGTACGGCTGACCGCGAGGAGGCATCGTGAGCAGGCTGCACAAGGATCACCGCGACGTCTTGATCGCGCCGGTCGTCAGCGAGAAGAGCTACGGCCTCCTGGACCAGAACAAGTACACGTTCATGGTGCGCCCGGACGCCAACAAGACCGAGATCAAGATCGCGGTCGAGGAGATCTTCGGCGTCAAGGTCATCGCCGTGAACACGATGAACCGGCAGGGCAAGCGCCGCCGCACCCGCTACGGCTGGGGACAGCGGCCGAACACCAAGCGAGCGATCGTCAGCGTCGCCGAGGGCGAGCGCATCGACATCTTCGCCGGACCCGGTACGGCGTGAGCGAGGGCTGAGGACAGATGGCTATCCGTAAGTACAAGCCGACGACGCCAGGCCGTCGCGGCGGCTCCGTGGCCGACTTCGCCGAAGTCACCCGGACCACGCCGGAGAAGAGCCTGGTGCGTCCGCTGCCCAAGAAGGGCGGCCGCAACAACCAGGGCCGGATCACCACCCGGCACCAGGGCGGCGGTCACAAGCGGGCCTACCGCGTCATCGACTTCCGCCGGGCCGATAAGGACGGCGTGCCGGCCAAGGTCGCGCACATCGAGTACGACCCGAACCGGACCGCTCGGATCGCGCTGCTGCACTACGTCGACGGCGAGAAGCGCTACATCATCGCACCGGAGGGACTGCGGCAGGGGATGCGCGTGGAGGCCGGAGTCGGGGCCGACATCAAGCCCGGCAACAACCTGCCGCTGCGCAACATCCCGGTCGGCACCACGGTGCACGCGATCGAGCTGCGACCGGGCGGCGGCGCGAAGCTCGGCCGCTCGGCCGGTGCCGGTGTCCAGCTGGTCGCCAAGGAGGGCCGGCGCGCGCAGCTGCGACTGCCGTCCGGAGAGATGCGCTACGTCGACGTTCGCTGCCGTGCGACGGTCGGCGAGGTCGGCAACTCCGAGCAGTCCAACATCAACTGGGGCAAGGCCGGCCGGATGCGCTGGAAGGGCAAGCGTCCGTCGGTGCGCGGCGTCGCGATGAACCCGGTCGACCACCCGCACGGTGGTGGCGAGGGCAAGTCGTCCGGCGGCCGGCACCCGGTGTCGCCATGGGGCCAGCCGGAGGGCCGTACCCGCAAACGCAAGACCAGCGACCAGATGATCGTCCGTCGCCGCAAGACCGGAAAGCGCTGAGAGGGCCTGACCTATGCCACGTAGTCTGAAGAAGGGCCCGTTCGTCGACGACCACCTGATGAAGAAGGTGGACGGACAGAACGACAGCGGCTCGAAGCAAGTCATCAAGACCTGGTCCCGCCGGTCGATGATCGTCCCGGCCATGATCGGGCACACGATCGCCGTCCACGACGGGCGCAAGCACGTGCCGGTCTACATCACCGAGGCGATGGTCGGGCACAAGCTCGGAGAGTTCGCGCCGACCCGTACCTTCCGGGGCCACGAGAAGGACGACCGAAAGAGCCGTCGTCGCTGAGCGGCGGCCAGGGAACGGTTAGTGAAGACGAGAGAACGAGAGTCATGAGTGTGACTGATCGACAGCGAGTCAGCGCCCGACGCGAAAGCCTGCTCGGCGACGAGCCGGGCGCGTTCGCGGTGGCGCGCTTTGCCCGCGTTACCCCGATGAAGGCCCGCCGCGTGGTGGACCTGATCCGTGGGCTGCCCGCGGACGAGGCGTTGGCCCTGCTGCGGTTCGCGCCGCAGGCCGCGTCGGACACCGTCTACAAGCTGCTGGAGAGCGCCATCGCCAACGCCGAGTCCACCGAGGACCTCGCCGCCGATTCGCTGGTGGTGACCAAGGCGAAGGTCGACGAGGGACCGACCCTGCGTCGGTTCCGGCCGCGCGCCCAGGGCCGGGCCTACCGGATCAACAAGCGCACGAGTCACATCACGGTGGTCGTACAGCCACGTGACGACGAGGAAGGAGCCCGCTAGTGGGACAGAAGGTCAACCCGCACGGGTTCCGTCTCGGCATCTCCACCGATCACAAGAGCCGGTGGTACGCCGACAAGCTCTACAAGGCCTACGTCGGTGAGGACGTGGCGATCCGCAAGATGCTCACCAAGGGCATGGACCGCGCGGGCATCTCCCGGGTCGAGATCGAGCGCACCCGCGACCGGGTCCGAGTCGACATCCACACCGCCCGGCCGGGCATCGTGATCGGCCGGCGCGGTGCCGAGGCCGAGCGGCTGCGGGGCAACCTGGAGCAGCTCACCGGCAAGCAGGTGCAGCTCAACATCCTCGAGGTCAAGAACCCCGAGCTGGACGCCCAGCTGGTCGCGCAGGGCGTGGCCGAGCAGCTGTCCGGCCGCGTGCAGTTCCGTCGCGCGATGCGCAAGGCGATGCAGACCACGATGCGGGCCGGTGCCCAGGGCATCCGGATCCAGTGCTCGGGTCGGCTCGGCGGCGCGGAGATGTCGCGCTCGGAGTTCTACCGCGAGGGCCGGGTCCCGCTGCACACGCTGCGGGCCGACGTCGACTACGGCTTCTACGAGGCGCGTACGACCTTCGGCCGGATCGGTGTCAAGGTGTGGATCTACCGCGGTGAGGTGGCCGGCACCCGCGCCGAGCGTGAGGCGCAGGCTGCGGCTCGCGCGGCGGCACCGGGTCGTGGTCGGCGTGACCGCGGCCGGCGTCCGGACCGCGGCGACCGCGGCGACCGTCGCAGTGGCGGCGACCGCGGCGGTTCCGACCGCAGTGGCGGCGGCGAGCGCGGTGGCGCGGACCGCAGTGGTGGCGAGCGGGCCGGCTCGACCGGGTCGGCCAGCGCGTCCGGCCCCTCCAGTTCCAACGGCACCCCGCCGGCCGAGGGTTCGGCGCCGGCTGCCGGGACGGAGGGCTGATTCGATGCTGATGCCACGACGTACCAAGCACCGCAAGCAGCACCACCCCAAGCGCGGTGGCATGGCCAAGGGCGGCACCAGGCTCGCCTTCGGCGACTACGGCATCCAGGCGGTCGAGGGGCACTACGTCACCAACCGGCAGATCGAGTCCGCGCGTATCGCGATGACTCGGCACATCAAGCGTGGCGGCAAGGTGTGGATCAACATCTACCCCGACCGTCCGCTAACCAAGAAGCCGGCCGAGACCCGGATGGGTTCCGGCAAGGGCTCGCCCGAGTGGTGGATCGCCAACGTGAAGGCCGGCCGGGTGATGTTCGAGCTGTCCGGTGTTCCCGAGGACATCGCTCGCGAGGCACTGCGCCGCGCGATGCACAAGCTCCCCATGAAGTGCCGCTTCGTCAGCCGTGAGGCAGGTGATTTCTGATGGCCACCACGAGTGCCGCCCTGTTGCGGACCTCGACCGAGGACGACCTGGAGCGCCAGCTCCGGGAGGCCAAGGAAGAGCTGTTCAACCTCCGCTTCCAGGCGGCGACAGGGCAGCTCGAGAGCCACGGCCGGCTGCGTACGGTCCGCCGCGACATCGCGCGGATCTACACGATCCTGCGCGAGCGCGAGCTCGGCATCATCGGCTTCATCGAGCCCGAGGCGGTCCCTGAGCCCGAGCCGGAGACCAAGCCCGAGCCCGAGCCGGAGACCGTCGTGGCGGATGGCGACGAGCCTGAGGCCAAGAAGTCGACGGCCAAGAAGACCGCGAAGAAGTCGACCACCAAGAAGGCAGCGGCCAAGAAGTCGACCGCCAAGAAGTCGACCACGAAGAAGGCCGCCAAGGCCGACGATGCCGACAGTGACTCGGCCGACGCCGATGCGCCTGCCGAGGACGGGGACGACAAGTGACGGAGATGAAGGACACCGAGGTGACCGAGACGACCGCGCCGGCGCGCGCGACCCGACGCAAGACCCGTGAGGGCCTCGTGGTCGGCGACAAGATGGACAAGACCGCTGTCGTCGCCGTCGAGGACTGGGTCAAGCACCCTCTCTACGGCAAGGTCATGCGCCGGCACACCCGGCTGAAGGCACACGACGAGCAGAACGAGTGCGGCGTCGGTGACCGCGTACGCGTCATGGAGACCCGGCCGCTGTCGGCCACCAAGCGGTGGCGGGTCGTCGAGGTCCTCGAGAAGGCCAAGTAAGGGCGCCCGCCCACCTAAGTACGGAGTGAAGGATGATCCAGCAGGAGTCGCGACTGAAGGTCGCCGACAACACCGGTGCCAAGCAGATCTTGTGCATCCGGGTGCTCGGTGGCTCTGGTCGGCGCTACGCCGGCATCGGCGACGTGATCGTCGGAACCGTCAAGGACGCGATTCCGGGTGGTGCGGTCAAGAAGGGCGAGGTCGTCAAGGCGGTCATCGTCCGGACCGCCAAGGAGCGCCGCCGCCCGGACGGTTCGTATATCCGGTTCGACGAGAACGCCGCCGTGCTGCTGCAGACCAACGGCGAGCCGCGCGGCACCCGCATCTTCGGTCCGGTGGGCCGGGAGCTGCGGGAGAAGCGGTTCATGAAGATCATCTCGCTGGCTCCGGAGGTGCTGTGATGGCGAACCTGACCATCAAGAAGGGCGATGTCGTACGCGTGGTCGCCGGTCGCGACAAGGGTGCCGAGGGCAAGGTCATCGCGGTCCAGCCCGAGCGCGATCGTGTGATCGTCGAGGGCGTCAACCGCGTGAAGCGCCACACCAAGGTGGTGCAGAGCGGCGGTCGGCAGGGCACCACCGGCGGCATCGTGACCCAGGAGGCCGCGATCCACGTGTCCAACGTGATGCTGATCGTGGACGAGGACGGCGACAAGGTCCCGACCCGCGTGGGCTTCAAGCGCGAGGAAGTGACGAAGACGCGTCCGGACGGCTCGACCTACAAGACGCACCGCAGTGTCCGGGTCGCGAAGCGGACCGGCAAGGAGATCTGATGACTGAGACGACGACCCAGGCGCCACCACCGCGCCTGAAGGTCCGCTACCGCGAGGAGATCCGCGACCAACTGCGCGAGGAGTTCTCCTTCGGCAACGTCATGCAGGTCCCGGGCCTGACCAAGATCGTGGTGAACATGGGAGTCGGCGAGGCTGCTCGCGACTCCAAGCTGATCGAGGGCGCCACCAAGGACCTGGCCGCGATCACCGGCCAGAAGGCGTCCGTGACCCGCGCCCGCAAGTCGATCGCGCAGTTCAAGCTTCGCGAGGGCATGCCGATCGGCGCGCACGTGACGCTGCGAGGCGACCGGATGTGGGAGTTCCTCGACCGGCTGCTGTCGCTCGCGCTGCCGCGGATCCGTGACTTCCGGGGTCTGTCGCCGCGGCAGTTCGACGGTCGCGGCAACTACACCTTCGGGCTCGACGAGCAGGTGATGTTCCACGAGGTCAACCAGGACAAGGTCGACCGGGTCCGAGGCATGGACGTCACGATCGTGACGACCGCCCAGAACGACGACGAGGGCCGGGCGCTGCTCACCAAGCTCGGTTTCCCCTTCGCGGAGCGATGAGAGATGAATCGGCCACCGTGCAACGAATCGGCACCCGTGCAGCGAATCGGCAACGGTGCAACGAACCGGCACCCGGTGTGTGACGGGAAGGGATATCAACGTGGCTAAGACAGCGCTGGTCGTCAAGGCGGCCCGCAAGCCCAAGTTCAAGGTGCGCGCGTACACCCGCTGCCAGCGGTGTGGCCGGCCGAAGTCGGTCTACCGCAAGTTCGGGCTGTGCCGGGTGTGCCTGCGTGAGATGGCGCACCGCGGCGAGCTGCCCGGTGTGACGAAGAGCAGCTGGTGACGGAGTTGTACGACGACTTCGCTGCAGGTCTGCTCGGGTTCTCAGTGACCCGAGTGGAAACCGTGGCGGGAAGGTAGCGAAACACCCATGACGATGACGGACCCCGTCGCAGACATGCTGACCCGTCTGCGCAACGGCAACCAGGCCTATCACGACACTGTGCGGATCCCGCACAGCAAGCTGAAGTCGGGCGTGGCCGAGATCCTGCAGCAGGAGGGCTACATCGCCTCCTGGGCGGTCGAGGACCCGACCCAGGACATGGTCGGCAAGACCCTGGTGGTCACGTTGAAGTACGGACCCAACCGGGAGCGGTCGATCGCGGGCCTGCGCCGGATCAGCAAGCCGGGCCTTCGGGTGTACGCGAAGGCGAACCGGCTGCCGCGCGTGCTCGGCGGACTCGGGGTGGCGATCATCTCCACCTCGCACGGTCTGCTGACCGACCGGCAGGCGAAGGACAAGGGCGTCGGCGGGGAAGTCCTCGCCTACGTCTGGTGACGAGGACTGAGGAGGAAGACGCATGTCGCGCATCGGCAAGCTGCCCATCACGGTCCCGTCTGGCGTCGACGTTTCGATCGACGGCCAGGACGTCACCGTGAAGGGCCCGAAGGGCGAGCTGAACCACACGGTCGCGACGCCGATCACGATCGAGCGCAACGACGACGGCAGCATCGCGGTGAACCGGCCCAACGACGAGCGGGAGAGCAAGGCGCTGCACGGCCTGTCGCGCACGCTGGTCGCCAACATGGTCACCGGCGTGACCGACGGCTTCGAGAAGAAGCTCGAGATCGTCGGCGTCGGCTACCGCGTGATCGCCAGGGGCCCGTCGACGGTCGAGCTGACCCTCGGCTTCAGCCACCCGGTGACGTTCGAGGCGCCGGACGGCGTCACGTTCACCGTCGAGTCGGCGACCAAGTTCGCCGTCCACGGCATCGACAAGCAGCGGGTCGGTGAGGTCGCGGCCAACATCCGCAAGCTGCGCAAGCCCGAGCCGTACAAGGGCAAGGGCATTCGCTACGCCGGCGAGCACATCCGGCGCAAGGTCGGAAAGGCGGGTAAGTGACATGGCTGTCGCCTTGAAGCACCGCAGGCGCACATCCGCGCGGGTCGCGGGCCGGCAGCGCCGGGCGATCCGGGGCCGGAAGCGAGTGTCCGGCACGGCCGAGCGGCCGCGTCTGGTCGTCACCCGCTCCAGCCGCCACATCGTGGCCCAGGTCGTCGACGACGTCGAGCACCGCACACTGGTGTCCGCTTCGTCGATGGAGGCCGACGTACGTGCGCTGAGTGGAGACAAGACCTCGAAGGCGAAGAAGGTCGGCGAGCTGATCGCCGAGCGCGCCAAGGGGGCCGGGTTGGAAGCCGTCGTGTTCGACCGGGCGGGAAACAAGTACCACGGGCGGGTTGCCGCCCTGGCCGAGGGCGCCCGCGAGGGCGGGCTCTCGCTCTGACAGAGAGGTAGTTCGGATATGGCTGGACCCCAGCGCCGCGGTGGTGGCGCCGGAGACCGTCGATCCCGCGACGACCGTCGCGGGGGCGGCGACAAGACCGCCTACATCGAGCGTGTGGTCGGGATCAACCGGGTCGCCAAGGTCGTCAAGGGCGGCCGTCGATTCAGCTTCACGGCCCTGGTCGTCGTCGGTGACGGCGACGGGACGGTCGGTGTCGGCTACGGCAAGGCCAAGGAGGTGCCCGCGGCGATCGCGAAGGGCGTCGAGGAGGCCAAGAAGAGCTTCTTCAAGGTTCCTCGGATCCAGGGCACGATCCCGCACCCGGTGCAGGCCGAGAAGTCGGCCGGCGTCGTGCTGCTGCGCCCGGCGGCGCCCGGTACCGGCGTGATCGCCGGCGGACCGGTCCGCGCCGTCCTGGAGTGCGCCGGCATCCACGACGTGCTCAGCAAGTCGCTCGGTTCGTCGAACGCGATCAACATCGTGCACGCGACCGTCGACGCGCTGCGCTCGCTCGAGACCCCGGAGTCGGTGGCCAAGCGTCGCGGCATCCCGGTCGAGGACGTCGCACCGCCGGCCCTGCTCAAGGCCCGGGCGGAGGTGCCGGGCTGATGCCACGGCTCAAGGTACGTCAGGTGCGCTCGGCCATCGGGCGCAAGCAGAATCAGCGTGAGACGTTGCGTTCGCTCGGCCTGAAGCGGATCGGCGACGTCGTCGTGAAGGAGGATCGGCCCGAGATCCGAGGCATGATTGCCACGGTGCCCCATCTCGTGGTCGTGGAGGAGGTCGACTGAAGATGACGCTCAAGTTGCATCATCTGCGTCCGGCGCCCGGCTCGAAGTCCGCCAAGGTTCGAGTCGGTCGCGGCGAGGGTGGCCGGCGAGGCAAAACCGCCGGTCGCGGCACCAAGGGCTCGAAGGCCCGCAACCAGATTCCGGCGCGCTTCGAGGGCGGCCAGCTGCCGATCCACATGCGGCTGCCCAAGATGCGGGGCTTCAACAGCCCGTTCAAGGCGCGTTTCCAGGTCGTCAACCTGGACCGGCTGGCCGAGCTCTACCCGGACGGCGGTGAGGTGACCGTCGAGTCGCTGGCCGCCAAGGGTGCGGTTCGGCCGCAGCAGCCGGTCAAGGTCCTGGGGACCGGTGAGATCTCGGTGGCGGTGCAGGTGACGGCCCACGCGTTCTCGGGATCGGCGAAGGAGAAGATCGAGGCGAGTGGCGGCACTGTCACGACCGTGTGAGGTAACGGTCACAACGACTGTGCGGCCGGTGGGATTGCCGACGCCGACTGTTAGAGTCCCGAGCGAATGAGGTTCCCGGATAACACCGGGACAAATGGGAGGACCTGGTGCTAGGCGCCTTCGTCAATGCGTTCAAGACGCCGGACCTGCGGCGGAAGCTGCTGTTCGTGCTGTTCATCATCATGGTGTTCCGGCTGGGCTCGATGACGCCGGCGCCTGGTGTCAACGTGCCGAACGTCCAGGACTGCATCAACCAGGCTCAAAGCGCCGGTGGCAACAACCTGTTCAACCTCATCAACGTCTTCTCCGGCGGCGCGCTGCTCCAGCTGACCATCTTCGCGCTGGGCATCATGCCGTACATCACGGCCAGCATCATCCTGCAGTTGCTGACCGTCGTGATCCCGCGGCTGGAGTCCCTCAAGAAGGAGGGTCAGGCCGGCCAGCAGAAGATCACGCAGTACACCCGCTACCTCACGCTCGGCTTGGCGATTCTGCAGGCCACCGGCATCGTGGCGCTGGCCCGCAACAACCAGCTGATCCAAGGCTGTAACCAGGACCTGCTCTACGACCGGGACAGCATCTACGACGCGATCCTGATCGTCATCACGATGACGGCAGGCACCGCCGTGATCATGTGGCTCGGCGAGCTGATCACCGACCGCGGCATCGGCAACGGCATGTCGATCCTGATCTTCACCCAGATCGTCGCCACCTTCCCGGGCACGATGTGGCTGATCGCGCAGGACCAGGGCTGGGTCACGTTCTTCGTGGTCGTGGCAGTCGGGCTCGCGGTCGTGGCAGCGGTGATCTTCGTCGAACAGGCGCAACGCCGGATACCTGTGCAGTACGCCAGACGGATGGTGGGCCGCAAGATGTTCGGCGGCTCGTCCACGTACATCCCGCTGAAGGTCAACCAGGCCGGCGTCATCCCGGTCATCTTCGGCTCCAGCCTGCTCTATCTGCCGGCGCTGGCGACGCAGTTCAACCCGAACGCGTCCTGGGCCCCGTGGGTCTCGACCCACCTGGTCCGCGGCGACCATCCGCTCTACATGGCGTGCTACTTCGGTCTGATCGTGTTCTTCACGTACTTCTACGTGTCGATCACCTTCAACCCCGAAGAGGTCGCCGACAACATGAAGAAGTACGGCGGGTTCATCCCGGGCATCCGGGCCGGCCGGCCGACGCAGGAGTACCTCGCGTATGTCCTCTCGCGGATCACCGCCGTGGGCTCGGTCTACCTGGGCATCGTGGCGCTGATTCCGCTGATAGCGCTGGTGCTGGTCAATGCGAACCAGAACTTCCCGTTCGGCGGCACGTCCCTGCTGATCATGGTCGGCGTCGGACTCGACACGGTGAAACAGATCGAGAGCCAACTGCAGCAGCGCAACTACGAAGGGTTCTTGCGCTGATGAGAGTGGTTCTCGTGGGTCCCCCGGGTGCTGGCAAGGGGACGCAGGCCGAACATATTGCCAAGCACTACCGGATCCCGAACATCTCGACCGGTGACATCTTCCGGGCCAACGTCGTCGAGCGCACCTCGCTCGGCGAGATCGCCAAGAGCTACATGGACGAGGGCGAATTGGTGCCGGACGACGTGACGGTGGCGATGGTCCGCGACCGGCTGGGCAAGGACGACACCGATCACGGGTTCCTGCTGGACGGCTTCCCGCGTACGGTCCCGCAGGCCGAGTCGCTGGGCGCGTTGCTCGACGAGCTCGACGTCCCGCTCGACGTGGTCCTCAAGATCACCGTCGACGACGACGAGGTGGTCCGGCGCCTGTCGGGTCGCCGGATCTGCCGCTCGTGCGGCCGGACCTTCCATGTCGAGTTCGACCCGCCGAGCAAGGAGGACGTCTGCGACGTCTGCGGCGGCGACCTCTACCAGCGCGACGACGACAAGCCCGAGACGGTGCGTCGGCGACTGCAGGTCTACCGCGAGCAGACCAAGCCCCTCGTGGAGTACTACGAGGAGCGCGGTCTGCTGCGCCGGGTCATGGGGACCGGCGAGGTGACCGAGGTGACCAAGCGCGCCATCGAGGCACTCGAGCAGCCGACGGCGTAGGGCGGGCGGTTCGCCATGGGGCTGTTACGACTGCGGGATCGCGGCGTGGAGATCAAGACGCCCGACCAGATCGCGCTGATGCGCCGAGCCGGCCGGATCGTCGGCGAGACCCTGCAACTGTGCCGCGACAGCATCCAGCCCGGCATGACCGCCGACGACCTCGACCGGCTTGCTGAGACCTACATCCGCGATCACGACGCGGTGCCGTCGTTCAAGGGCTATCACGGCTTCCCGAAGACGCTGTGCGTGTCGGTCAACGACGAGGTCGTCCACGGCATCCCGGGTCCGCGACAGTTCAAGTCCGGCGACGTGGTCTCGATCGACTGCGGCGCGATCTTCGAGGGCTGGCACGGCGACGCGGCCATCACGGTGGCGCTCGGCGACGTGCCCGACCAGACCAAGGCGCTGCTGGCCGCGTGCGAAGAGGCATTGTGGCGGGGCATCGCGGCCGCTCGGATCGGTGGCAACGTCACCGACGTCTCCCACGCGGTCGAGTCCTACGTCCACAGCGCGGGTGACTACGGCATCGTCGAGGACTACGTCGGCCACGGCATCGGGTCGTCGATGCACATGGCGCCCAACGTGCCCAACGTGGGTCCGCCAGGGCACGGTCCCCGCCTGGTCCGCGGCATCGCACTCGCCGTCGAGCCGATGATCACGCTCGGCGGCATCGAGACCGACCTGATGCGGGACGAGTGGACCGTCGTCACCCGGGACGGCTCGGTCGCGGCCCATTTCGAGCACACCTTCACGCTCACCCGCACCGGCACCTGGGTGCTCACCGCCCTCGATGGCGGGAGCGCCAGGCTGGCCGATCTCGGCGTCTCGTACGGCGGTGACTGACGGTGATCGTGTCCGATTGGAATCAGATGGGTGTTCTGACGTAAACTTGAGCGTTGGCCCCGCGTGGGCCGTCTTCTCATGCCCTGCGGCTGATCTGTTCACTGTCCCTGACGGTTGACGGAACGGGCATGTCGGCGGATTCCGGGCGGGCCATCACCTGCGAACCAACAGATTGCGGAGGACATGGCGAAGAAGGAAGGTGTCATTGAGATCGAGGGCTCGGTGGTCGAGGCTCTGCCGAACGCGATGTTTCGGGTCGAGCTGACCAACGGACACAAGGTCCTCGCACACATCAGTGGCAAGATGCGCCAGCACTACATTCGGATCCTGCCCCAGGACCGGGTCGTCGTGGAGCTGTCGCCGTACGACCTGACCCGCGGCAGAATCGTCTACCGCTACAAATAGCCGAGTGTCTACCGCTGCACATAGCCACCACAAGCCATCAACAAAACGTCTGGGCGGGACAGCCGTCTGTGCTCAGAACAATGGAGAGCTCGATCGATGAAGGTCCAGCCGAGCGTCAAGAAGATTTGCGACAAGTGCAAGGTGATTCGCCGGCACGGGCGAGTCATGGTGATCTGCGAGAACCCCCGACACAAGCAGCGTCAGGGCTAACAACGACACCACCTCCAGCGTGACCGCTCACTTCGCTAGCGCGGAGTGTCACCCCCGGACCGGAGGCCGGGGCCCTGCCCGAGGCAGGCAGGGACGCGTCACGCCCGACACCTCCGCTCGACAGAAGGGACACCGCCTTTCATGGCACGCCTCATCGGTGTCGACCTCCCGCGCGACAAGCGGCTCGAGGTGGCACTCACCTACATCTACGGAATGGGTCGGACCCGAGCACTGCAGACCATCGCCGCGACCGGTGTGAGCCCCGACAAGCGGGTCCACGAGCTCAGCGACGACGATCTGGTGAAGCTCCGCGACCACATCGAGGCCAACTACCAGGTCGAAGGTGATCTGCGACGCGAGGTCGCCGGTGACATCCGCCGCAAGGTTGAGATCGGCAGCTATCAGGGCCGCAGGCACCGCAGCGGCCTGCCGGTGCGCGGTCAGCGCACCCGGACCAACGCGCGCGGCCGCAAGGGCCCGAAGCGCACCATCGCCGGCAAGAAGAAGGCCGTCAAGAAATAGCGCCCTCAGCCAAAGACCCCCTCAGCCGTAGAGATTTGCGCAGATAGGACAGCATGCCTCCGAAGCCACGTCAGTCCGGCGCCAAGAAGGTGCGCCGGAAGGAGAAGAAGAACGTCACCGTGGGCCAGGCCCACATCAAGAGCACGTTCAACAACACGATCGTCACGATCACCGACCCCGGTGGTGCGGTGATCTCGTGGGCGAGCGCCGGAACCGTCGGGTTCAAGGGCTCGCGGAAGTCCACTCCGTTCGCCGCGCAGATGGCCGCCGAGGCAGCCGGGCGCCGCGCGATGGAGCACGGGATGAAGAAGATCGACGTCTTCGTCAAGGGCCCGGGCTCGGGTCGCGAGACGGCGATCCGGTCGCTGGGTGCGGTCGGCCTCGAGGTCGGCACCATCCAGGACGTCACCCCCTCGGCCCACAACGGCTGCCGCCCGCCCAAGCGGCGCCGGGTCTGAATCCCGTCGATCGCGAGAAGGAGTAGTCAGTCCCATGGCCCGTTACACCGGACCCATGACGAAGAAGTCGCGCCGGCTGGGAGTCGACCTGGTCGGTGGCGACCGCGCGTTTGAGCGCCGCCCCTACCCGCCTGGCCAGCACGGCCGCGGCCGGGTGAAGGAGAGCGAGTACCGCCAGCAGCTGCAGGAGAAGCAGAAGGCGCGTCACACCTACGGCGTGCTCGAGAAGCAGTTCCGCCGCTACTACGACGAGGCGAGCCGTCGCCCCGGCAAGACCGGTGACAACCTGCTGACGCTGCTCGAGGGCCGCCTCGACAACGTGGTCTACCGCGCCGGCTTCGCCCGGACCCGCCGGCACGCGCGGCAGCTCGTGTCGCACGGCCACTTCGTGGTCAACGGCCGCAAGGTCGACATCCCGTCGTTCCAGGTATCGCCGAAGGACGTCATCGACGTGCGTCCCAAGTCGATCGAGATGACGCCGTTCATCGTGGCTCGCGAGACCCACGGCGAGCGGCTCGTTCCCGCGTGGCTCGAGGCCCTTCCGAACCGGATGCGGATCCTCGTCCACCAGCTTCCGGTACGTCAGCAGATCGACGTGCCGGTCCAAGAGCAGCTCATCGTCGAGTACTACTCGAAGAAGTAGTCGCTGCTCACGCACCCCATTCGTACCGTCAAATAGCGGGCGGTTCGGAAAGGAATCAACACCATGCTGATCGCACAACGGCCGACACTGACCGAAGAGGTCGTCAACGACTACCGCTCTCGGTTCACGATCGAGCCCCTCGAGCCGGGCTTCGGCTACACCCTCGGCAACTCGCTGCGGCGTACGTTGCTGTCGTCGATCCCGGGAGCATCCGTCACCTCGATTCGGATCGACGGCGTGCTCCACGAGTTCTCCACCATCCCCGGTGTCGTCGAGGACGTCACCGAGGTCATCCTCAACCTCAAGAGCCTGGTCGTCTCGTCCGAGCACGACGAGCCGGTCACCATGTACCTGCGGAAGCAAGGTCCGGGTGCCGTGGCGGCCGCCGACATCGCGCCGCCGGCCGGTGTCGAGGTGCACAACTCCGACCTCAAGCTCGCGACCCTCAACGACAAGGGCAAGCTCGAGATGGAGCTGGTGGTCGAGCGCGGCCGCGGCTACATCTCGGCCGTGCAGAACAAGACCGGTGACGTCGAGATCGGCCGGATCCCGGTCGACTCGATCTACAGCCCGGTGCTGAAGGTCACCTACAAGGTCGAGGCGACGCGAGTCGAGCAGCGCACCGACTTCGACCGGCTGATCATCGACGTCGAGACCAAGGAGTCGATGCGCCCACGCGACGCGATCGCCAGCGCCGGCAAGACGCTGGTCGAGCTGTTCGGCCTGGCCCGTGAGCTCAACGTCGAGGCCGAGGGCGTCGACATCGGCCCCTCGCCGGTCGACGAGCAGCTGGCCGCCGACCTGGCCCTGCCGGTCGAGGATCTGAGCCTGACCGTCCGGTCGTACAACTGCCTGAAGCGCGAGGGCATCCACACCGTCGGGGAGCTGATCTCGCGCAGCGAGCAGGACCTTCTCGACATCCGCAACTTCGGCGCCAAGTCGATCGACGAGGTGAAGGCGAAGCTGGCGGAGATGGGCCTGGCGCTGAAGGACAGCGCGCCCGGCTTCGACGCACGGGCGGCGATGGAGTCGTACGACGACGACCAGAGCTTCGCCGAGGACGAGCAGTACTGACGCTTCTCAGCTGACAGGAGACGGTAGATGCCTACCCCGACCAAGGGTGCGCGCCTGGGCGGGAGCCCAGCTCATCAGCGGTTGATGCTCGCGAACCTGGCCACCAGCCTGTTCGAGCACGGCCGGATCACCACCACGGAGGCCAAGGCCCGTCGGCTGCGGCCGTTCGCGGAGCGGCTCATCACCAAGGCCAAGCGGGGCGACCTGCACAACCGGCGCATGGTGCTGAAGACGATCCGGGACAAGACCGTGGTGCACGAGCTGTTCACCGAGATCGCGCCTCGCTACGCCAGCCGTCCGGGCGGCTACCTCCGCATCACCAAGGTGGGTCCGCGCAAGGGCGACAACGCGCCGATGGCGGTGATCGAGCTGGTCGAGGAGGTCGACTTCACCGAGAAGGCGGAGGAGCCGGCCAAGAAGACGACCGCGAAGAAGGCCGCCAAGAAGTCCACCGCGAAGAAGTCCGCTGCGAAGAAGACCGCCAAGAAGTCGGCGGCCAAGAAGACCGCGGCAGCCGAGCCCGAGGCAGCGGCCGACGAGGAGTCGACCGAGGCCAAGGACGAGGCGGCGGAGGAGTCGGCCGAGGCGACCGAGTCCACTGACGAGGCTGAGTCCGAGGGCAAGGCCGACGACGCCGAGGGTGACGACGCCGAAGGCGACGCCAAGAGCTGACCACCCCGGTCGATGCGGTGAGCGACGTGCGGCTGCGGCTGGACGTGGCCTACGACGGTACGGACTTCTCC
>DATFRX010000114.1:0-15377 GCA_035262905.1 Nocardioidaceae bacterium | reverse complement strand
CCGGCCGACAGCCCGTACGGCGTGTTGTTGGCCTTCTCGATCGCCTCAGCGGGCGTACGGAAGGTCAGCACCGAGAGCACCGGCCCGAAGATCTCCTCGCGGGCGATCCGGTGCGCCTGGCTGACCCCGGTGAAGATGGTCGGCGGGAACCAGTAGCCGTTCTCGGGCAGCTCGCACGGCGGCGACCAGCGCTCGGCGCCCTCGGAGTCGCCGATCTCGGACAGCAGCTTGATCCGGGCCAGCTGCTCGGCAGAGTTGATCGCGCCGATGTCGGTGTTCTTGTCGAGCGGGTCGCCGACCCGGAGTGTGCCCATCCGGCGCTTCAGCGACTCCAGCACCTCGTCGTAGACGCTCTCCTGCACGAGCAGTCGCGATCCGGCGCAGCACACATGGCCCTGGTTGAAGAAGATGCCGTTGACGATGCCCTCGACGGCCTGGTCGATCGGCGCGTCGTCGAAGACCACGTTGGCCGCCTTGCCGCCGAGCTCCAGCGTCAGCTTCTTGCGGCTGCCGGCCACCGCCTTGGCGATCAGGCGGCCGACGTCGGTGGAGCCGGTGAAGGCCACCTTGTCGACGTCGGAGTGCGTGACGAGCGCCTGCCCGGTGGCGCCGGCGCCGGTGACGATGTTGACCACGCCAGGTGGCAGCTCGGCCTGCTGGCAGACGTCGGCGAACAGCAGCGCGGTCAGCGGCGTCGTCTCGGCCGGCTTCAGCACGACGGTGTTGCCGGCCGCGAGCGCGGGTGCGATCTTCCAGGACAGCATCATGAGCGGGAAGTTCCACGGGATGACCTGGGCGGCGACACCGAGCGGCTGCGGATTCGGACCGAAGCCGGCGTAGTCGAGCTTGTCGGCCCAGCCGGCGTAGTAGAAGAACCACGCGCTCGACAGCGGTACGTCGACGTCGCGGGACTCCCGGATCGGCTTGCCGTTGTCGAGCGACTCGAGCACGGCGAACTCGCGGGCGCGCTCGGCCAGGATTCGGGCGATCCGGTAGAGGTACTTGGCCCGATCCCCGCCACTGGTCTGGGACCAGACCCGGTCGTAGGCCCGGCGGGCGGCCTTGACCGCGGCGTCGACGTCGGCCTCGCCGGCCTCGGTGATCTCGGCCAGCACTTCCTCGCTGGCCGGGCTGATCGTCTTGAACGTCTTGCCGTCGGTGCCGTCGACGAACTTGCCGTCGATGAACAGCCCGTACGACGTCGCGATGTCGACGATGTCACGGCGCTCCGGCGCCGGTGCGTACTCGAAAACCGAATCGGCCATGGCTTAGTCCAACGTGAAGTAGTCGGGGCCGGAGTAGCGGCCGGTGGTCATCTTGGTGCGTTGCGAGAGCAGGTCGTTGAGCAGTGAGGACGCGCCGAAGCGGAACCAGTCCGGGTCGAGCCAGTCGGGCCCGGCGACCTCGTTGACCATGACGAGGTAGCGGATCGCGTCCTTGGCGTTGCGGATGCCGCCGGCCGGTTTGACGCCGACCATGCGGCCGGTCTGGTCGCGGAAGTCGCGCACCGCCTCGAGCATCACGAGCGTGACCGGCCGGGTGGCGGCGGGCTGGACCTTGCCGGTGCTGGTCTTGATGAAGTCGGCGCCGGCCAGCATGGCGAGCCACGAGGCCCGGCGTACGTTGTCGTAGGTCGCGAGCTCGCCGGTCTCGAGGATCACCTTCAGATGGGCGTCCTTCGTCGCCGCCTTGACCGCCACGATCTCGTCGTAGACCTGGCCGTAGCGGCCGGACAGGAACGCGCCCCGGTCGATGACCATGTCCACCTCGTCGGCGCCGGCCGCGACCGCGTCAGCGGTGTCGGCGACCTTGACGTCGAGACTGGTACGGCCCGAGGGGAAGCCGGTCGCGACGCTCGCGACCTTGACGCCGCTGCTCCCGACCTGGTGCTTGGCCACGGCAACCAGGTCGGGATAGACGCAGACGGCGGCGACCGCTGGGCAGGTCGGGTCAGCTGGATCGGGGCGCATCGCCTTGGCGGACAGCGCCCGTACCTTGCCCGGAGTGTCCTGACCCTCGAGGGTCGTGAGATCGACCATGCGGATGGCGAGATCGAGCGCGTACTGCTTCGCCGTGGTCTTGATCGACCGGGTGGCGAGGGTTGCGGCTCGCGCCTCCGCACCGACCTGGTCGACGCCCGGGAGGCCGGCCAGGAAGCGCCGCAACGACGTGGCCGACGCCGTGACGTCGTCGAGGTTCGGGGCGGTCGTGGTCACGAACGCAGTTTAGGCAAAGTTGCGACCGTGGCCGAGCCGATACGGGTCGTTGACATCCGCGAGACACAATGGCGCCGTGAGTGACCAAGCGTCCGGTTCCCCGAGTCGTCTGCTCCAGCGGTTTCCCTGTTCGTCGAGAACCACCGGGTTTGTCGCATTGACGGGCCTCGCCGTCGCCGTCGTCTTCGTGTTCCTCGACGGCTTCAATCTGGCCCACTGGGCGGTCGTCACCGCCCTCGTCCTGCTCGGCCTGGGCGTGTGGCTGACGATGATCCGGCCGTCGGTCAACGCCCACGACGATCACATCCTGGTCCGCAACGCCCTCTCCGACACGACGGTGCCGTGGCACCTGGTGGAGTCGGTGGAGCTGCGGCAGGTGCTGGTGATCCGTACCGAGGACAAGACCGTCCACGGGATCGCGGTGGGCCGGACGGCACGGCAGCAGCTCAAGCAGAAGCGGGGCGGCGGCTCCAAGTCGTCGAGGTCGCCGTTCAGCGGTGGTGGCTTCGGCGGTCTCGGCGGCTCGATCGGTTCGGGCGGCCCGGCCGGCCAGATCGGCTCCGGTCCGAGCGGCGCGCCCGCTGGCCTGGGGAGCCTGGACTACGGCGACCTGGTCGTCGCGCGGCTGGACAACTTCGCCTCGACGAACCGCGAGCGGTCGATGGGTCGCAGCTCCCTCGACCGGCGCTGGCGATGGCTCGAGGCGCTCGCGGTGGCCGCTGTGGCGGTCGTCTTCGTCGTCCTCGTGGTGCTGGCGTCGAGCTGACCGGCGCTGGGGCACTCCGGCTCCGGTCACATCGGCCGGTTCGCGTACGTCAGTGCTATGACGGAGCGACGAAGGGATCCGACGTGGACGCTGGCGGCCGGACGGGTCAGGACGACTGGCTGATCGAACAGTTCGAGGCCAACCGGACGCATCTGAGGGCGGTCGCCTACCGCATGCTCGGCTCGGTCAGCGAGGCCGACGACGCGTTGCAGGAGGCCTGGCTGCGGCTCAGCCGGTCCGACCTGAGCGGCGTGGCGAACCCGGCTGGCTGGCTGACCACCGTGGTCGGCCGGATCTGCCTCGACATGCTGCGCACCCGCAAGAGCCGGCGGGAGGAACCGCTCGACCCGCGAGTGCCCGAGCCGATCCTGAGTCGCGAGGACAGCGTCGATCCCGAGTACGAAGCGCTGCTGGCCGACTCGGTCGGGCTCGCGTTGCTGGTCGTACTCGAGACGCTGAGCCCGTCCGAGCGGCTGGCCTTCGTGCTGCACGACATGTTCGGGCTGCCGTTCGACGAGATCGCACCGATCGTCGACCGGACTCCGGCCGCGGCGCGTCAGATGGCCAGCCGGGCCCGGCGCCGGGTACGCGGCTCACCGACGACGCCCGACGTGGACGTCCGCCGCCAACGCGAGGTGGTCGACGCCTTCCGGGCGGCCGCTCGGGACGGGGACTTCGAGGCGCTGCTGGCGGTGCTGGATCCGGACGTCGTGCTTCGAGCCGACCGCGGTGCGATGCCGGTCGGTGCGTCCCGGGTGGTCCACGGCGCCGCCGCGGTCGCCGAGCAGGCGATGTCGTTCGCACCGCTGGCCCGGTTCGCCCGGCCGGTGCTCGTCAACGGCGTCGCGGGCGTGCTGATCGCGCCGAAGGGCGAGCCGTCGGCGGTGCTCGGCTTCACCGTGGTGGGTGGCCGGATCGTCGAGATCGACATCCTGGCCGACCCCGAGCGACTCCGCCGGCTGGACCTGACCGCGCTGGACGAGTGACCGCCGAAGCCCTCACAGGTCCAGCGCGGCGGCCAGGTCCGAGCGAATGGCGTCGAGCCGGCCGGCCGCCGCGATCCGGGCCGCATCGACTCCGTCGGTGACCGGGACGACGACCTCCAGGTAGCACTTCAGCTTCGGCTCGGTCCCGGACGGCCGGACCACGACGCGAGCATCTTCGGCCAGCCGGAACCGGAGGCCTTCGGTCGGCGGCAGGGTGTCCGAGCCGGCGGCGAGGTCGTCGACCGTGTCGACCGAGAGGCCGCCAAGCATCGCCGGCGGTTCGGCTCGCAGCCGGGCCATCGCGTTGCCGATCAGACTCAGGTCGGCGACCCGCATCGACAGCTGGTCGGTTGCGTGCAGCCCGTAGCGCTCGGCGATCTCGTCGAGCCGGTCGACCAGCGTCCGGCCAGCCGCCTTGAGCCCGGCGGCGAGCTCGAGCAGCCGGACCAGCGCGCTGATGCCGTCCTTGTCACGGGCGATCTGCGGTGCGAGGCAGTAGCCCAGCGCCTCCTCGTAGCCGAACACGAGTCCGTCGACCCGGCTGAGCCACTTGAACCCGGTCAGCGTCTCGACGTACGGCTGGTCGTGCGCCGCCGCCATCCGGCCGAGCAGCGACGACGAGACGATCGTGGTGGCGTACGTGCCCGTGACACCGTCGCGCAGGGCGTGGTCCGCGAGCAGGGCGCCGACCTCGTCGCCGCGCAGCAGCCGCCAGCCCTGGGCACTCGGCACGGCGACGGCAAGGCGATCGGCGTCGGGGTCGTTGGCGATGACGAGCTCGGAGCCGGTCCGGGTCGCGGTCGCGAGCGCCAGGTCCATCGCGCCCGGCTCCTCGGGATTGGGGAACGCGACCGTCGAGAAGTCCGGATCCGGCTCGGCCTGCTCGGCAGTCTCGTGTCGCGGTCCGAACCCGGTGCGATCGAGTACGGCTCGCACGACCGAGGCGCCGACGCCGTGGAGCGGTGTGTACGCGAACCCGATCGCACGCGGGCCGTCGGCGTGAGGCAGTGCGGTCACGGCCGCGACGTAGTCGTCGACGATCGACTCGTCGAGCACCGTGTAGTCGGTGCCGCGCGGCAACTCGGCGATCGGCCCGACCCGGTCGATCGCCTTGGCGATGTCCGCGTCCGCCGGCGGCACGATCTGGCTGCCGTCGCCGAGGTAGACCTTGTAGCCGTTGTCCTGCGGGGGATTGTGCGACGCGGTCACCATGACGCCGGCGGCGCAGTGCAGTGGTCGGATCGCGTACGCCAGCACTGGCGTCGGTAACGGGCGGGGCAGCAGGTACGCCTCGATCCCCGCGCCCCGCATGATCTCGGCGGTGTCGCGGGCGAACACGTCGGAGTTGTGACGCGCGTCGTAGCCGATCACGACCCCGGACTGGCCCTCGACCGGATGCTCCTGCAGATAGGCCGCGAGCCCGGCAGCGGCCTGGGTCACGACGACCCGGTTCATCCGGTACGGCCCGGCGCCGAGCGCACCGCGTAGGCCGGCCGTGCCGAACTCCAGTCGCCCGGAGAACCGGTCGGCGAGGTCGGCGGCCGCGTCGTCGTCGGTCGTCGCCCGGTCGGCGATCGCGGTCAGCTCGGCCCGGGTCACGGGATCGGGATCCTGCGCCGTCCAGGCCCGCGCCGCCGCGATCAGCTCGGCGCGATCGTCGGTCGTGCTCATGTCCGGCACCCTAACCGGCTCGCACGGTCGGGCTAGCCCATCGCCTTCGGCGGTCCCGGCGACGTGGCGAACGGGCCGCCGACCCGGGCCGTCTCGGCGGCGTCCTCGGCCCGATGGGGGATGTCGGCGGCGTACGCCTCGGCGTCGTCGACCGGGACGTAGCCGATCGCCCGGCCCGGCTCGAGATCCCACCAGGCCCGGGTGTTCGCCGAGATGCCATAGACGACAGTGAAGCCGACGTCTCGCGCCGTCACCGCTGCCTCGACCATCCGGACGCAGTCGCCCGGCGACAGCCAGGTCGCGAGCTGGCGGATCGTCTCGGGTCGCTCCAGGAAGCTGCCGATCCGCATCGCGACCGCCTCGATGCCCGCCTTGTCCACGTAGAGGCTCAACAGCGCCTCGGCGGCTACTTTCGCCACGCCGTAGGAGGTGTCGGGCCGGGGCCGGACGTCGACTCCGAGCGACTCGGTCTGCTCGTGCATGCCGACCGCGTGGTTGCTGCTGGCGTACGCGATGCGTCGCACCCCGGCGGCCACCATCGCTTCGAGCAGGGTCGCCGTCGTGACGACGTGGGAGGTGAACTCCTCCGGCAGCGTCGCCTCGCTCGGCCGGCCGGCCAGATGCACCACGGCCTCGACCCCGTCGACCGCCTCGCCGACCACGGCGGCGTCGGTGCAGTCGCCGACGACGGTGCCGAGCGTGCAGTGTTCGGCCGGCGACTCGACCAGGTCCAGCCCGCGAAGCTCGTGGCCGTTGGCGCTGAGCCCGCGGGCAACCTCGCGGCCGATGCTTCCGGCGGCGCCGGCGATGAGTATGCGCATGATCAGATCCTTGGGAGTACGGCGCTCAGCAGGGCGCCCATGCGGCCGGCCGCCTCCCGACCGGCCTGGATGACCTCCTCGTGGCTCAACGGCTCACCGCTGATGCCGGCCGCGAGGTTGGTGACCAGGGAGATCCCGAGCACCTCGAGTCCGGCTTCGCGGGCGGCGATCGCCTCAAGGGCGGTGGACATGCCGGCCAGGTCGCCGCCGATCGCCCCGACCATGGCGATCTCGGCCGGTGTCTCGTAGTGCGGCCCGCGGAACTGGGCGTACACGCCCTCCTCGAGGTCGGGCTCGATCTCCCGGCAGAGTGCCCGCAGCCGCGGCGAGTAGAGGTCGGTCAGGTCGACGAAGTTGGCGCCCTCGATCGGCGACGTCGCGGTCAGGTTGAGATGGTCGCTGATCAGCACCGGCGTGCCGGGGGACCAGTGCGGTCGCAGTCCGCCGCAGCCGTTCGTGAGCACGACCGCCCGGCAGCCTGCGGCGGCGGCGGAACGGACGCCGTGGACGACGGCTCGCACGCCGCGGCCCTCGTACAGATGGGTCCGGCCGGCCAGCACCAGGACACGGCGATCGCCGGCCCGTACGGAGCGGATCGTGCCAGCATGGCCGACGATCCCGGCGGCGGTGAACCCCGGCACCTCGGTCGTCGCGAACTCACTGTCCGGCGTGCCGAGCGCATCGGCGGCCGGCAGCCATCCCGAGCCGATGACGAGGGCGACGTCGTGGGTCTTGGCGCCGGTCAGCTCGGCGATCCGCTCGGCGGCTTGGGCGGCGAGTTCGAGTGGTGAGGACGCGTCGGCGTCGGTCGCGAGGTCAGTCACGAGCGCAGCGTACCCATGGCGAACGGCTGCTACGGGCCGACCGACCGGCAGGGGCGGCTTCGCAGGTCCTCGAGGTAGTCGGTGGGCGCTCCGGCGGCCAGCGCGGCCTCGTAGAGCACGCCGAGGTAGCTCGCCGATGGCAGCCCGCCCTCGTAGCCGTCGAGGACGTACGCCTGGGCGGACTGGTCGCCGGTCATGGTGTCCACGCGTACCCGGATCGTGCGATAGACGCCGATCTCGACGCCCTCCCAGGCGTCCAGCGCCGCGTGATCCTCCGGGGTGACGTCGTAGAGCGCCACGAAGACCTGACCGATCGGATCCTCGACGACCGTCGCAAGGGCGCCGTCCCAGCCGAGGTCCTCGCCGCCGAAGGTGAGCCGCCAGCCACTTAGCCAGCCGGTGCCCTGCAGCGGCGAGTGCGGACAGCGCTCGCTCATGCGGGCCGGATCGAGGTTCGACCCGTAGGCGGCGTAGATCGTCACGGCACCGAGCCTAGGCCCCGAGGGGGCGCTCGGTCCGGCAGGATGGGGTCGTGGACTCGGTGGTCATCGTCGGCGGCGGTCCGGGCGGCTACGAGGCCGCGCTGGTCGCCGCTCAGCTCGGCGCGGAGGTCACCGTCGTGGATCGCGACGGCCTCGGCGGCTCGGCCGTGCTGACCGACTGCGTCCCCAGCAAGACCCTGATCGCGACCTCGGACCTGATGACCTCGGTCCAGGGCGCGGCCGAGCTCGGCGTCCGCCTGGGCGCGGGCGACGAGCCGCTCGAGGTGGTCAGCGTCGACATGCCGCTGGTCAACGCCCGGGTGATGGACCTCGCAGCGGCCCAGTCCGAGGACATCGCCAAGCGGCTGGCCCGCGAGCAGGTACGCGTGGTCCCGGCGATCGGCCGGCTCGCAGATCCGATGACGGTGATCGCGAGCGACGAGACCGGCGACTCCGAGCGGTTCGATGCCGACGTGGTGCTGCTGTCGACCGGCGCCCGTCCTCGGATCATGGACACCGCCCGGCCCGACGGCGAGCGGATCCTGACCTGGGAGCAGGTCTACGACCTCGACGAGTTGCCGGAGCGGCTGATCGTCGTGGGCTCCGGAGTCACCGGGGCCGAGTTCGCCAGCGCCTACCTCGCACTCGGCTGCGACGTCGTACTCGTGTCCAGCCGGGAGCGGGTGCTTCCGGGCGAGGACGCCGACGCGGCCAAGGTGCTCGAGAACGTGTTCACCCGGCGCGGCATGACGGTGCTCTCCCAGAGCCGGATGGCCGCGGTCGAGCGCACCGGCGACGGCGTCCGGGTCACCCTGACCGACGGCCGGACCGTGGACGGCTCGCACTGCCTGCTGGCGGTCGGTTCGGTGCCAGACACCGCCGGTCTCGGGCTCGAGGCGGCCGGGGTCGAGACCGATGACCGCGGCTTCATCCAGGTCGACGGCGTGTCCCGTACGACGGCTCGCGGGGTCTATGCGGCCGGCGACTGCACCGGCGTCCTCATGCTCGCGTCGGTCGCCGCGATGCAGGGCCGGATCGCGATGTGGCACGCCCTCGGCGACGCGGTCAGCCCGCTCGATCTGCGGCAGGTGGCCGCCAACGTCTTCACCGCCCCGGAGATCGCCACCGTCGGGTGCTCGCAGCGAGCCGTCGACGCCGGCGAGATCGACGCCAAGACGGTCATGCTCGACCTGGCGGGCAACGCCCGGGCCAAGATGCAGGGCGTCCACGACGGCTTCGTCAAGCTGTTCTGCCGGCCGGGCACCGGCATCATCGTCGGCGGCGTGGTCGTCGCCCCACAGGCCAGCGAGCTCATTCATCCGATCGCGATGGCGGTCGCGGCGAACCTCACCGTTGACCAGGTCGCGAACGCGTTCACGGTCTACCCGTCGATGACCGGCTCGATCGCCGAGGCAGCTCGCCGTTTGCACCGCCGACCCTGATTCGCGAGGGATCCGGCGTAGGCACCATCGATCCCGTTCGCGAGGTTCGAATCCGAATAACAGTGACGTAATTTGACAAATGCCCTTGGCATGTCACGCAGATCGAATGCAGAATCACTCTTCGGAGTCACATCAGAATCATCAGCCACATTCGCAACACAGTACGGGGAGGCGACGTGCTGATGTTCCGAGCCAGAGGACTACAGGCTAAGCGAGCAAGCATCCGGGTGCTAGCCATCGCGACGGCGGGCGTCACGGCCGCATCCGGGGCCGTGGTCGCGGGGGCGGTGCCCGGCGCGACACCGGCATCGGCCCACGCGGCGTCGGGGGATTCGCTCGAGATCGACTCCCTCGGTGTCCCGGCGGTCCACGCGGGCGGCAATTCCCGCAGCCACGGGCGACAGCTGGTGGCCCGGCTGGCGCGCACCGCGACCGACGGGTACGGCATGGTCGCGGTGACCTGGGCGCGCGGGACCGCGTCCACGGGCACCAGGGTGCGGGTCCGGTCCGAGGTCGACGGCGCGTGGACGCCGTGGACCAAGGTCCCGGTCGATCCGGACGAGGGACCGTCGGCCGACGAGGAGGTCAGCGGGGTACGGGACGGCACCGCGCCGCTGTGGGTGGGTGACGGCAGCGCGGTCGCAGTGCGGGTCACCGCGCCCGCCGGCACTCGGCCGAAGCACGTCCGGGTCGTGACGATCGATCCCGGAAGCGATCCGGCGACGTCGGCCTCGAGGCGGCTCGCCGCTGCCGGGCGAGCTCCGGTCCAGCCGACCAAGTTCCCGGCGATGCCCCACGTCATCACCAGAGCCCAGTGGGGCGCCGACCCGTCGCTGGACGACCCGTGCTGGAAGCCGATCTACGGCAGCTCGGCCAAGATGGTCTTCGTCCACCACACGGTCAACTCGAACGACTACGCGCGTTCCGACGGCAAGGCGATCGTCCGGGCGATTCAGGCGTACCACACGCAGAGCCGCGGCTGGTGCGACATCGGCTACAACTTCCTGATCGACAAGTACGGCAAGGTCTACGAGGGCCGGCGTGGCGGCATGCGGCGACCGGTACGCGGGGCCCATGCGGGCGACTACAACACCAACACGGTGGGCGTCTCGCTGATCGGCAACTTCCAGATCGCCCGGCCGACCAAGCAGATGAAGCGGGCGCTGATCCGGTTCATCGGCTGGCGGCTCGGCACCAGCTACGTGCCGGTGAGGGGCACGGTCCGGGTGAACGGCACCCGGTTCAACCGGATCTCGGGTCACCGGGACGCCATGCCGACCGAGTGCCCGGGCAAGTACGTCTACCGGTGGCTGCCCACGCTCCGCGAACGGGTCGCCCACTACCTGTCGGACTACCGTTCGTCGATCCGAGTGCGGGCCAAGGATCTCGGCCGCAGTGTGACCGGCCCGGTGTTCCGCGGTGAGGCTCGCCAGGACGGCGGCCTGCACACGGTGTTCGGCAACGGTTCCATGTACGCCAAGGCCGGCGTCGGCGCACACTGGCTGACCGGTCCTGCACTGCGCGCCTACCAACTGCGTGGCGGCAGCCACGGCCGCTTCGGCTTCCCGGCGACGGATCTCCAGCGCACCGCGCTGCCGCGGGTCCGGCTGGCCGTCTTCGAGCACGGCCGGATGTACCGGGTCGGCAAGCAGCACACGTACACGCTGTGGGGACGCATCATGATCCGCTATCGCAAGCTCGGCGGCATCACCGGACAGCTCGGCCCGCCGACGTCCAACATGCTGCCGACCGGCACCGGCCGGCGAGCCGAGTTCGTCCACGGCTCGATCACCTGGAACCGGGATACCGGCGACGTCACGGTGGAGTCGTCCTGATGCGGCGGCTCGCGGCCGGCCTGGCAGCAGTGCTTCTCCTGGCCGCGGGTCTGGTGGTGGCGGCGCCCGCGGTCGGAGTGGACGAGAAGGCCAACGAGTCGAGGGCGCCGTCGCTCCGGATCCGCGGTCACGGCTACGGCCACGGCCACGGCATGTCGCAGTACGGCGCACAGGGCGCGGCGATCAAGGGGAAGTCCTACAAGCAGATCCTGTCGTTCTACTACCCGGGCACCCGGATGGGCACGGTCAAGGGCCGGATCAGGGTGCTGATCACGGCCGACTCGGACCGGAACACCGTCGTGAAGCCACGTCGCGGCCTGCAAGTGCGTGACCGGGCCGACGGCCGGGCCTTCGACCTGCCGCGTACGACCGGGATCGACCGCTGGCGGATCAAGCCGGCCAAGGGGGATCGGTCGGTGTCGGTCGTGCAGTATCACAACGGTCGCGGCTGGCATCGCTGGCGGATCCCCGGTCGCGGCGAGTTGCGCAGCTCCGGCCAGTTCGAGGCGCCCGGCCCGGTCCGGCTGGTGCTGCCGGGCGGATCGACCGTGCGCTACCGGGGCGCGCTGCGGGCGGCGTACCCCTCCGGCGGCTCGAGCGACCGCGACACGGTCAACGTGCTGCCGATCGACAGGTACGTCCGGGGCGTCATCGCGGACGAGATGCCGGCCTCGTGGAACGGAGCGGCCTTGCGGGCCCAGGCGGTAGCCGCGCGCACCTACGCCGCGTACATCCGGCGGGCCAGCCTTCGGAGCTACTACCAGATCTGCGACACCACCTCCTGCCAGGTCTACAACGGCGTCTCCGCCGAGACCGACTCGACCAACCTGGCGGCGCGCAAGACCGCAGGCCAGATCCGGCTCTGGCGTGGCCGCCCGGCGCTCACGCAGTTCTCGGCCTCGTCCGGCGGCTGGACCTCGTACGGCGGCAAGCGCTATCTGCCGGCCCAGCGCGATCCGTACGACGGCTGGTCGGGCAACTCGGTGCACACCTGGTCGACCTCGATCTCGGCGTCGCGGATCGCCTCGGCGTACCCCAGCATCGGGCGGTTCCGGCGGATCCTGGTGCTCGATCGGGACGGCCATGGGCAGTGGGGCGGTCGCGTCGTCCAGCTGCGGGTGATCGGGAGCGCCGGCCGGGTCCGGGTGTCCGGCGACGACTTCCGGTTCACCTTCGGGCTGCGCTCGACCTGGTTCAAAGTCGTCTGACGTGCAATCCCGGCGGCGGCCGGGCAGCATCGGACACATGACGACCCCGATCCCGCAGGATTCGTCAGTCTCCTGGACGACCGCGACCAGGTACGCCGACTTCGCGATCCGAGAGGCGCGTGGCGTGTCCGACGCCTACGAGCGGCTGTCGCTGGCTGTCTCCCGCGATCCCGACCTGCTGGCGCTGCTCGATACGCTGCCGGCCGCCAAGCGGCAGCCGAACCTGTTGTTCGGCGTCGTCCGGCTGCTCGGCGGACCGGTCGAGAACCCGGCGGAGTTCCACGAGTACGTGACGGCCACCTGGCCCGCGATCGCGGCCGAGCTGAGGGTTCGGTCCACGCAGACCAACGAGCCGGGCCGGTGCGCCGCCCTGCTGCCGGTGCTCGCCGAGCTCCCGCAGCCGCTGGCGCTGATCGAGGTCGGCGCCTCGGCGGGCCTGTGTCTCTATCCCGACCGCTACGCCTATCGCTACGGAGATCAGCTGCTCGGGTCCGGGGCACCGGTGCTCGACTGCGCGCTCACCGGACGGCCGCCGCCGACGGCCCGGCCCGAGGTGATCTGGCGGGCCGGGCTCGACCTGAATCCGCTCGACGTGACCGATCCGGCCGACGTCGCCTGGCTCGACGCGCTGATCTGGCCGGAGCACCGGCACCGCCGCACCCGCCTTCGCGACGCCGCTGCCGTGGCGACCGCCGAACCGCCGCTGCTGGTGCAGGGCGACCTGGTCGACGACCTGCCAGACCTGGCCGCCCGGGCGCCCGACGGAGCGACCCTCGTCGTGTTCCATACGTCGGTGCTCTACCAGGTGCCAGCGTCGCGTCGGAGGGCGTTCGCCGACGTCGTACGCGCGCTGCCCGGCCACTGGGTCGCGAACGAGGACCCCGACGTCCTGCCGCATGACGACCTTCTGGAGCCGCCGGCCGCACTGCACAACCTGCTGGCCCTGGACGGCCGTCCACTCGCCTGGACCCGCTCGCACGGCCAGGCGATGGCCTGGTTCGGCTGAGTCCGATGCCCGGCGAACGCATGCTTCGGGTCAACGGCGCCGACCTGTGCGTCGAGACCTTCGGCGATGCCGCCGACCCGGTGATCCTGCTCGTCATGGGCGCGGCGGCCTCGATGGAGCACTGGCCGGAGGGCTTCTGCCGTCGGCTCGCCAACGGAGGTCGCTACGTCATCCGGTACGACAACCGCGACACCGGCCGGTCGACGAGCTACCAGCCGGGCCAGCCGACGTACACGTTCACCGACCTGGTCGCCGACGCGGTCGGCATCCTCGACGCCCTCGGGATCGAGCGGGCACACGTGGCCGGCGTGTCGATGGGCGGTGCGATGGCCCAGACGCTGGCGATCCGGCACCCGGAGCGGCTCGCCTCGCTGACCCTGATGTCGACGACCGCGATCGAGTCCACTGGGCGCGAGCTGCCGTCCATGTCGGCCGAGCTCCGCGCCACGTTCGAGACGCCGCCGCCCGAGCCAGACTGGACCGACCGGGCAGCGGTCGTCGATCACCTGGTCGAGACGGAGCTGCCGTACCTCGGCCCGGTCCGGACCGACGACCGGGAGCTTCGCGAGCGGGCGGAGCGGATCTTCGACCGGACCGGCAACCTGGCGGCCGCGCAGAACCACTGGATCCTGGCCGAAGGCGACCCGGTGCCCGGCAAGCTCGCCGACCTGACGGTCCCGACCCTGGTGCTGCACGGCACCGAGGACCCATTGTTCCCGTACGAGCACGGCCAGGCGCTGGCCGACACGATCTCCGGCGCGCAGTTCGTCGCGCTGGACGGCATAGGCCACGAGGCGCCGCCGGAGCCGGTCTGGGACGTCGCGGTCCCCGCCATCCTTCGCCACACCGCCACCGGCTCGGAATGACCGGACGGCGGCAGCGGTTGTCCGAAACGCCTGCCAATCGACTAAGGAGTCTCCCGTGCCCAAGCCGCCGCTCCCGGACCAGGTCAGCGACATGCTCGCCAAGCCGAACGAGGCGGTGATCGCGACCGTACGACCCGACGGCCAGCCGGTGTCGGTCGCCACTTGGTATCTGTGGGAGAACGGCCAGATCCTGGTCAACATGGACGAGAGCCGAAAGCGCCTGGATTACCTGCGGGAGGATCCCCGGGTCTCGCTGACCGTGCTCGACAGCGACGGCTGGCACAGCCACGTCAGCCTGCAGGGCCGGGTCGTCAAGCTGGCCGACGACACCGGGCTCGTCGACATCGACCGGATGGCCACGCACTACAGCGGCCACCGCTATCCCAACCGGGAGCGCAAGCGGGTCAACGCCTGGATCGAGGTCGAGCATTGGCACGCCTGGGGTGTGCTGCGATGAGTGCTCCGGACCCGGAGGAACAGGCCCGTCGCTTCGCGGGCGAGTCGCTGGCCGACGCCGACCCGACCGGGTGGTTCGAGCGGCTCTACTCCGCGGCGGCCGAGGGTGGTGCCGTCGTGCCGTGGGACCGCGGCCACGCGCATCCGCTGCTGATCGAGTGGGGCGAGACCACTCAGCCGGACGGTCGGGGCCAGCGGGCCCTGGTCGTCGGTTGCGGGCTCGGCGACGACACCGAGCTGCTCGCCGGATTCGGCTACGACACGGTCGGCTTCGACATCTCGGAGACGGCGATCAGCACCGCGCGGTCGCGTTACCCGGACTCGGACGTCGACTACCTGACAGCCGACCTCCTCGACCCGCCGGCCGACTGGACCGAGGCGTACGACCTGGTCGTCGAGAGTCAGACCGTCCAGTCGCTGCCGCCAGACGCGCACCTGGCCGCGATCGCGCAGGTGGGCCGCTTCGTCGCGCCCGGTGGCCGGCTGCTGGTGATCGCCCTCGGCGCGGGCGAGCCGTTCGAGGGGCCGCCGTGGCCACTGACGCGGGACGAGATCGACGCCTTCGCCGCTGACGGCTTGTCGGTCGTACGGATCGAGGAGCTCCCGCATCCGGACACCGCCGGGCTCAGTCGCTGGCGAGCCGAGCTCCGCCGCGATTAGCTGCGGTCAGTCCTCGATCCGGCACAGCGCCGCGCCGTTGGCGACCGTCGCTCCGACCTCGGCGGTCAGGCCGGCGATCGTGCCCGCCTTGTGGGCATAGAGCGGCTGCTCCATCTTCATCGCCTCGAGCACCACGAC
>DATFRX010000113.1:0-7060 GCA_035262905.1 Nocardioidaceae bacterium | reverse complement strand
GACGATCGTCTCGCCGTCCAGCGCGTAGTTGACCGGGTAGAGCCGAGGCCCGGTGCCCGAGCAGTAGGCGATCCGTCCCACGACGGACTCCGACAGTAGGGCCAGACATCGCTCTCGGGAAAGATCCCGATACGCCACGGTCATCGCACCTCCCGGACCCACGGGTCGAATTCACCCTCGAGCACCCGGGCCTACCGCTGCCAGTGGCTGGCGACCCCTCGAGCCGGGTCACAAGTCCCTAATACCCGACGGCGGGCCGCAAACCCAGGCGGGACACTGGATCCATGTCGAACATGCGGGCTTGGACCTTCGACGAACCTGCTCCGATCGCCGCGACCGGCCTTCGGATCGAGGAACGCGCTCGGCAGGAGCCGGCGGCCGACGAGGTGGTCGTCAAGGTCAGAGCTTGCGGGGTCTGCCGGACCGATCTGCACCTGGTCGAGGGCGACCTGACGCCTCGGCGGCCGGGCGTGACTCCCGGCCACCAGGTCGTCGGCGAGGTCGTCGCGATCGGCGCCGACGTCACGAGATTCGGCGTCGGCGATCGGATCGGCATCGCCTGGCTGCGACGCACCTGCGGCACCTGTCAGTGGTGCCGGGCCGGCCGGGAGAACCTCTGCCCCGACTCGCGCTACACCGGCTGGGACGCCGACGGCGGGTTCGCCGAGTACGCCGCGGTGCCGGCCGCCTATGCGTACGAGATCCCCGACGACTACTCCGACGAGCGGGCCGCGCCGCTGCTGTGCGCCGGCATCATCGGCTATCGCTCGCTACGTCGCGCGCAACTGCCGCCGGGTGGGCGACTCGGCATCTTCGGCTTCGGCGCCAGCGCGCACATCACCGCGCAGATCGCAGCCGCCGAGGGCGCCGAGCTCGTCGTCCTGACCCGTGGCGAGGCCGGACGCGAGCTGGCCGAAGAGCTCGGTGCGACGTTCGTCGGCGGCGCGTACGACCGGCCGCCGATGCCGTTGGACGCCGCGATCGTCTTCGCACCCGCCGGCGACATCGTGCCGGTCGCGTTGGAGTCGGTCGGCCCTGGCGGCACCGTCGCGATCGCGGGCATCCACCTCAGTGACATCCCCACGCTCGACTACGAGCGCCACCTGTTCTACGAACGCGAGCTGCGCAGCGTCACGTCCAACACTCGTCGCGACGGTGAGGAGCTGCTTCGGCTGGCTGCGCGGATGGACGTCGACGTCCACACCACGCGCTACCCGTTCGACGCGTTGGACGACGCCTTGCGGGATCTGGCGGCCAGCGCCTTCAGCGGCGCGGCGGTCGTGGTCAACGAATGACGGATGGTCGGGACCGGGCGGAGGTCGTCGGCGATGGTCGCCGCCCAGGCGCGGGCCCTGGTCTCGTCGCGATAGTCGCCGGCCGGACCGCTGCGAGCCAGCCACCAGCTCGCCATGCCGCCTGCGTCCGGTTCGAGCCGCCCACCGAAGGTGCGATGACCTCGCGCCGGCAGCCCACGCAGGGTGGCGCGTACGAACGGCACCGGAGCCGGCTCGTTCGCCTCGGTGATGACCTCGAGCGGACCGCTGCTGAACAGCCATACCGGTCGGGCACACAGCGCTGACCGATGCCGGCGTACGAAGTCACGACCGGCCCGATGCCAACGACCGAGGTAGATGGGACCGCCGAGCACGACGGCGTCGAAGTCCCGGAGATCAGTGACCACCGCCGCCGGATGGATCCGGATAACGCACTCGCGCTCGCGGAGCTCGTCGGCGATCCACGACGCCAGTTCGGCGGTCGCACCGCCACGGCTGCCGTAGGCGACGAGCACTCGGTGGCCCATCTGGGTCCTCCGTCCTTCCGCGAGCCGCCCAGCACTCACGGCAGCGGACCGGAGATAGGCGGGCTCGCGGCGACGCTGTCACGGATGTCCCGGATTTACCACGGACTAAGGACCTGGAATGACCAGGCCTTTCGTCCTACGATGCTTCGATCCCAACCGCCCTATCGTCGGCAGCATGACTTAGGGACCCTTTCCCTGGGGCCTGAGGAGAAAACATGGCGACCGGCCCGCAAGGAGCCGACAACTTCGGCAGCAGCGCTGCCAGCGAGAGCATTCCGCAAGCCCTCTCCGACGCTGTCGTCGGGCTGGGCTCGGATCTCGACCTGCGCGGAGTTCTGCATCGCATCGTGCAGGCCGCCTGCGCCCTGTCCTCGGCCCGCTACGGAGCCCTGACGATCCTCGGCAGCGACAAGACGTTCGTCGACCTCATCATCGAGGGCCTGTCCGAGGACGAGATCGCCCGGATCGGGGAGATCCCGCACGGTCATGGCCTGCTCGGCCAACTGCTCGATGACCCGAAGCCGCTTCGGATCGCCCGGATCAGTGAGCATCCGTCGGCCCACGGGTTCCCGGTCAACCATCCCGACATGAGCAGCTTCCTCGGCGTCCCGGTCCACGTCCACAAGCGGATGTTCGGCCTGCTCTACCTGGCCGACAAGCAGTCCGCGGAGGAGTTCTCCGAGGCCGACGAGCGCGCGGTGGCAGCCCTGGGAGCGGCGGCCGGCGTGGCGATCGAGAACGCCCGGCTCTACGCCCTGTCGCAGCGGCGCGGCCGCTGGCTCGAGGCATCGGCAGAGCTCACCCGCCTGCTGCTGGAGCGCGCCGACAGTGACACCGCGCTCGGCGTCGTAGCGCGCCGGGCCCGAGAGCTGTCCGGTAGCGCGGCAGCCTGTGTGCTGCTGGCCGACAACGAAACCGATCTCGCCGTCCATGCGGTCGATGGCGCCGTGGTCGAGCACCTTCACGGCCAGACCGTCCCGCGCGAGGGACCGGCGATCGCACGCGTGCTCGACGAGGGGCTGCCGACGACGGTGCCGGACCTGCGCAGCCTGTTCGACCAGGCTGACGGGCCGCTCGACGACCAGGCACCGGGCGACGACGCACCGATCGACAGGAAGGAACGGCCCGCGCTCCTCGTACCCTTCCGGTCCAGCACGAACGCGACCGGCATCCTGCTCGTGGTCGCGCCGACGCCGGCGCCGTCGCGGGAGGACGAGTACATGCTCCAGACCTTCGCCGACCAGGCCGCGATTGCACTCGACCTGGCCAAGGCCCGCAGCGACGGCGAGATGCTGGTCGTCCTCGCCGAGCGGGATCGGATCGCGCGAGACCTGCACGACGTGGTGATCCAGCGGATGTTCGCCACCGGCCTGATGCTGCAGGGCGCCTACCGGTTCGCGATCTCGCCCGAGGTACGCGAGCGGGTCGAGATGGCGGTCAACGAGCTCGACACGACGATCCGGGACCTTCGTACGGCGATCTTCGAGCTCCACCAGCGCACCGCCAAGTCACTGCGCTCCGAGCTTTCGGAGCTCGTCGCGGAGTATGCGAACGTCCTCGGGTTCGCGCCGCGGCTGTCGATCAAGGGCCCGCTCCACATGACGATCGACGCGCAGCTGCGATCGCAGGTGCTCGCCGTCCTGCGCGAGGCACTGTCCAACGTCGCCAAGCACGCGCACGCGACCTCGGTCCACCTGACGCTGATCGCGACCGACCACGAGCTGATCGCGCAGATCGCCGACAACGGGGTCGGGATCAACGAGGCGGCCTACGAGAGCGGGCTGCGAAACCTGCGAGATCGGGCCAGCAAGCTCGGCGGATCGGTGACCATCGAGCCGGCCGAGCCGCGCGGCACCAAGATCGAGTGGCGAGTGCCACTGGACGCGCCGACGAGCTAGGCGAGCAGCTTGGAGGCCAGGACGGCGGCCTGGGTACGTCGTTCGAGACCGAGCTTGGCCAGCACACTCGACACGTAGTTCTTCACGGTCTTCTCGGCCAGGAACAGCCGCTCGGCGATCTGACGGTTGGTCAGGCCCTCGGCGATCAGCTCGAGGATCTTGCGCTCCTGCTCGGTCAGCTGGTCGAGTTCGCCCGCGACCTCGTCTCCGCGGCGGATCCGCTCCAGCACCCGCTGGGTGACGGCCGGGTCGAGCAGCGACCGTCCCGCGGAGACCTGGCGCACCGCGTCGATCAACGCCGAACTCGAGACCTCCTTGAGCACGTACCCAGCCGCACCCGCCATAATCGCTGCGAAGAGCGCGTCGTCATCGTCGTACGACGTCAGGATCAAGACGTTGATCGTCGGGTCGACCGAACGCACCGCGCGGCACACCTCGATGCCACTGCCGTCAGGCAGCCGACCGTCCAGAATGGCGATGTGCGGATGCAATGCAGGAATGCGGCTGGTTGCCTCTACCGCGGATGCCGACTCCCCCACCACCACCATGTCTTCGGACTCGAAGAGATCGCGAAGTCCACGGCGTACGATCTCATGGTCGTCTAACAAGAAAAGGCGAATTGACCCTGTCCGTGTCACGCGCACTGTCTAATCGGTCCCTGTGCGCAGTAGCTAGGGACGAAAGTCCTAAACGCACCGTCGGGATCGCTCTTGGCGTCAGCTTGAGCTTTGGCACACTAGGACGTGACTCGCGGACCTCGGGCGGCGCGTGGTCGTTGCCCGAAGTCCCGCACCGTTGGTCGCGCCGTAGTGTGTCGCGAGAGGAGGATTAGCTCGGTGAACCTCGACACCGACGACCCGGTTGGCGCGCGTAACCGTGCCATCCTTTTCGGTCTCGTGACGATGGTCGTGATCGGCGTCGTCCTCGGCCTCACCGTCGGCATCCTCAGCAGCCGGGCGGTCGACTCCACCGGCATCGACGACGTCAAGGCGCCGAAGAACCTGCCCGGCCCCTCGGACGGTCCCTACGGCGACTTCACGGCCGGCCCGACGCCGACCGAGGACACCTTCGAGCCCACTGAGCCCACGACGCCGCCGTCGTCCGAACCGACGCCGACCAAGCCCACCAAGGCCCACGATCGCAACGAGCCGACGTTGAACGCCTCTCCCGAGACGGCCAGCGGCAGCGAGCAGGTGACGCTGACCGGGCGATTCCCGGGCCTCGGCGCCGGCGTCCCGGTCGCGGTCGAGCGCAAGGAAGGTGGGTCCTGGGCCGACTTCGCCGGCGTCACGATGACCACCGAGCACGGCGGCCACTTCTCGACCTGGATCTGGACCGGTCAGTCCGGCGCGAACCTGTTCCGCGTCACGGCCGAGAGCGGCGAGTCGACTCCCGCCGTCACCGTGCACATCATGTAGGTCGGGTCGGACCGGCCTCGATCGTCAGCCGACGTGGTGCAGCCACCGCACCGGCGCCCCGTCGCCCGCGTGCCGGAAGCTCTCCAGCTCGTCGTCCCACGGCTTGCCGAGCAGCTTGTCGACCTCGAGCTCGAGCGTCGACTCGCCCAGCGCGGCCTTCACAACGGCGGCGCGCAGTCGGTCCTCGGGGATCATGATGTCGCCGTGCACACCGGTGACCGCGTGGAAGATGCCGAGTTCGGGCGTGTACGAGTAGCGAGCGCCCTCCGTCGCAGCGGTCGGCTCCTCGGTCACTTCGTACCGCACCTGCTTCCAGCCGCGCAGCGTGGACGCGATCTTGGCGCCGGTACCGACCGGGCCCTGCCAGGACAGCTCACTGCGATAGGCACCGGCCGCCGCCGGCTGTCCGGTCCACGACAGGTTGACCTGCACACCAAGCACGCCGCCGACCGCCCATTCGACGTGGGGACACAGGGCTGACGACGCGGAGTGGACGTACAGGACGCCACGCGTCGTCGTCCGCGTGGCCGTTGGGCTCGCCACAGTCACCGGGTCCTCCCTTGCCTCGAGGTGCGCCTTCCCCAGCGACCCGACCGGCATGAGCCCGGTGACTGGCGCCATTGTGCACCATCACCCCCACCCGTTTCCAGCAGCCACACCCGTCACGGTGCGGCGCGCCGGACCGAACCCGCGACCGCACCGGTCAGTGGCGGCGCCGGCACAGCCAGGTGACCCGGTCGCCCCGGCGGTAGGACTTCACCGTCGTGACCATCGGCCGGGTACGCAGGAACCGCTGCCAGTCGAACTTCTTCTCGACCTCGAAGCCGAACGAGTCGAGCATCAGCTCGAGTGCCGCCGGCGACGGCCGACCGACCAGCATCCGCCCGTCGTGCGCGAGCGGGCCGGCGGCGGAGTTGCCCTGCCGCTCGATGTCCTCGGCCCTGATCCGGACGACCGGCTCCTCGGACCGGTAGACCGCGGTGTCGAGCAGCAAGTATGTCGGGTCGACCGATCGGATTCCGTGGAACAGATCCGGATAGCGCAGCGTGTGGTAGAGGAAGCCCAGACACAGCACGACGTCGGCCTCGAGCTCGTGCTCCGATCCGCCCAGGACGTCGAACACATCGCCGTGGATCACCTGGTAGCGATCCCGCTCGACGCCGTAGTGCGCGAGATTGTCCTCGGCGTGCTCGACCAGGTCGGCCCGGGCCTCGATGCCGGTCACGTGCTTGGCGCCGGCCTCGATCGCGGCCAGGCTCCAGCGACCGTCATGGCTCGCGATGTCGAGCACCCTGGCGCCCTCGAAGATCTCCCGGTTGTCGTCGAAGATCACCTGGTGGCGCAGGTTGAGCCGGCCCGGAGTGCTGGCGACCGAGCTCGTAGCGACGAACCGTGGATACTTCTTGAAGAACACTGGCAACAACCCTCCCACGATCACCAGGACTACGTCACGTAGCCGGAGCCGGGAAAATTCGTTACTGAAAGTAGTCAAGATCAGGTCAGTACGCCGTAGCGTAGTCACTCGACTACGACGCGTGGGATCGGGGGCGTAGCGCCGATGGCGCTCGATTGGATTGGATCGGGGCATGGCGCTCTCGTCCCGACGTGGCGGCCCGGCCGACAACGGTCCACTGCTGGTGCTGGTCCACGGCCTCGGCGCGACCAACCGGGTCTGGGACGGCCTGATCGCGACCCTCGATCGGAGCTGGAGCTGGTTCGCGCCGGACCTGCCGGGCCACGGCGAGTCGGCGCCGATCGACGGTGGCTACTCCTTCGGCGCACTCGCCGATGCGGTCGAGGACGCTCTCGACGACCGCCCGATCGTGATCCTGGGCCACTCGCTCGGCGGCGTCGTGGGCCTCGAGTTGGCCGGCGCCGGCTACGGCGTCGAGGTGACCGGCGTCTGCGGCCTCGGCATCAAGGTCCGCTGGACCGACGCCGAG
>DATFRX010000112.1:0-6515 GCA_035262905.1 Nocardioidaceae bacterium | reverse complement strand
TGATGGCTCGTGACTTCGACCGGAGCCGGCTCGACAACCTGTCGACCGGGCTGAGCCGCATGTACGGCCGGGCGGCCTGGCGTACCCCGGGGATCTTTCGCCGGCTCCGCGGCATCACCGGCGTCTACCAACAGGTCTTCGCTCAGCGCGACGTCGTCTTGTCGCCGGTGCTGAGTCACACCACGCCCACGCTCGGCCACCTGTCACCGCGACAGCCGTTCGAGCGGCTGATGGATCGGCTGCGTCGCTACGTCGGCTTCACGCCGCTGAACAATGTCGCGGGCGGGCCGGCGATGTCACTGCCGCTCGGCGCCGCAGCGAGCGGACTCCCGATCGGCGTGCATTTCTCGGCTGCACTCGGCGCCGAGCGGACCCTGCTGGAGCTGGCGTACGAGCTCGAGGAGGCCCGACCCTTCCGATCCATCACCGAGCTGGCCTAGCCCTATCTCCACTGGCGGTAGGCAAATCCTGAGACACGCCGGCGTGTTTCCGGAAATGGCTACCGCCAGTGGAGCCTGGGCTAGCGATAGCGGACGTGCCGGCTGGTACGTAGCACGGCCCGCTGCCAGCGGGTGAGCTTCGTGGTGCGCTCGTCACTGCCCGGCGTCATGAGATTGGTCGGATCCTTGCGGTGCAGCAGATCGCAACCGTGGCCGAGCTCGTGGGCGAGAGTCAGCTGCCGGGCGCCTTCGGCCGGTCGCCCCATCGGATCTCGCACGGCCCCGGGATCGATGTAGCCGAAGTCGACCAGGCCGGTGAAGCAGCCCGACTTGCCCTGCACGTCCTCGACGATGAACATCACGACGCCACCGCGCGACGTGTAGCCCTTGCTATTGCCGCGATACCACTTGCCGACCTCGGTGAAGTTGTGTTGGAAGCCACCCCAGTTGCACTTCGGGTCGAGGACGTACGCCGGACTCGGATCGGCGAGCTGCTCGACGAACTCCTCGTTTCCGATCGCCGGCTCGAGCGTGACGTTGGCCGCCTCGTGCAAGGCGGTCGTCGCCGCCTTGACAATGGCCTCGGCCTGACTGGTGGTCGCCAGAGGCCGGTCGTTCGAGTCGCGGAGGATGACGACCTTCAGCCGCAGTCGCTTCTCCGGTGTGATTCCCACCAGCGACCCGACCAGGTCGGGTAGCCCGATCAGCCGATGCAGCAGCCAGCCGATCGCACTGCCGAGCAGCCAGGCCGCTCCTGCCGAGCGCTGGCCCAGTGTGTTGATGTTGCCGGACGTGGTGTTGCCGCTCCCCGTCGCCACCGCTTAACTCCCTCGCTGTTGCTCCCGTGCGCAGATCTCGTCGAGCTCGGCGAGGTAGTCGTCCAGCGGATCGAGACCGGCCTTGGCCCGAAGCCTGTCGACCTGATCGGGTTCCGTCAATGGCGTGGCGAGTTTGGCCTTCCCCTTCACACAACCGATCTGCGTGCCGTACGTCTGAGGATCGCCCTTGGCGACGGCGACCCGGTCCGAGAGATAGGCGACGTTGCCCCACGACGCCTGGCCGGCCTCGGCTGCCTCGGTGAGCAACTCCAGGGCGGCGGCCTGGAAGTCCGGATCGAGATCGGCGTGCTGGGCGATGATCCAGGCTGCGTCGCCACCGTCCTTGCCGACCAGGTCGAAGGTCGGCCAGCCGTGCTCGGCGACGATCTGCTTGAGCCTCGCGATGCGCGCGTCGGGCCCCTCGTTGTCAATGCCGCCCTTCTGCCCGGCCTGGTCCCGCCGGAACATCGCCATCAGCTCGTCGTGCAGCTTCTCGTCGAAGCTGACCCCGGCGGTCTCCAACGGCGCCGGCGTCCAGGTCGGCGACACCGATGACGCGGACGAGGACTCGGTCGACGAAGGCTCGCTGGCCGGGCTGGTTTGCTCAGAGCTACTGTCCGAGTCGCCGCAGCCCCCCAGCCCCAGGGCGACGACGACGGCCAACGGCGCGAGTCGGCGCATGGCCGTCACCCTACTGCCGTCGACCCCGTTTACGCCTCCGCCGGCAACAGGTCCGGGGTGTCGCCGCGATCGCCCAGCCGCTCCTGGACCACGGTGTCGTAGTAGACGTACGCCGTCGTCAAGCCCGTAAAGGGAATCAGGAATGCGTACAGGATGCCGGCGACGACGTTGATGACCTCGAGCGGCGCGTCCGTCGCAAGGATCAGCAAGGTGCCGATCACCGGTCCGGTGGCCAGCGCGATGAACGCCGTCACGACGACCAGCCAGGCGATCTTGACCGGCTGTCGGACGACCAGCGAGGTGCTGCGGCGCAGGATCGCGATCGCCGACAGCTCCTCTAGCTCGGCGACCGGGACGACCAGGGCCCAGCACAAGATGACCAGCAGACCGAGCGGCAGCAGGAAGAACGACAGACTCAGCAGGCTCCCCACCACGACGGCGATCGCGACCGCTCCGAACAACGGACGCGGCCGATCGAAGGCCAGTCGATAGGCGCCGATCACGCCGATCTCCCGCCCGGCGTCGATCTCGGTCACCGCTCGGGTGGCGGCCGCGTGGACGAGCGCGACGCCGAAGAACGTGAGGATCGTGCCGAGGATGACCGAGATGGAGAAGAAGCTGCCGCCGCTCTCTCCGCTGGCGTCCACGCCGACCAGGGATCCGGCCTCGATCGCGAGCGCGTGGATGAGCGCCACGACGATGGACACGGGGATCGCCAGCAGTCCGATGCCGATAAAGAGCGTCGGACGAGACAGGTACATCCGACTGGCCGCGGCGTAGATCTGACCCCATGCCCGACGGTGGGCGAGCCGCAACGGAGCGGTCGGGCGCCAGCGGGTACGAGCCGCTGCGTAGACCAGGGCCACGATGATCAGTGCCAGGACGATCAGGACCGGCACCGGCTGACTCACCAGGGCGCGCAGGGCGTCGGAGCCGGCCGCGACCGCACCGCAGAAGAAGCCGGTGGCGCCAGTGCCCAGCAGGCCACCGGCCGGAAGCGCATAGCTCCGGTCGCGACCGCGGTCCTCGGCCGAGCTGATCGGCTTGTTCCACAGGGTCTTCTGGGCCGGTCCGGTGGGACCGTTGTAGAACGCCTCGCGGCGCTCTCCCCAGCGCCCTTCGAAGCCGATCCACGGATACTGCTCGACGGCTGCGACCGGATCGCTCGGGATCACCTCGACCACCGGATCCACCGTCCGGTTCGGCGGCCTGGTGTCGTCGCAGCCGACGCCCTGGGACGCCGATCGGCCGAGGAACAGACCGTCGTCGTAGTAGTTGGCATGCGACCCCGCCGCCGGATGGACCACCGGATGGGTGCCGTCGCCGACCTCGAGCTTCTCGGCGTCCCAGTCGGCGACCTCGGCGCCCTCGTGCTGGCTGTAGTAGACCGCGGACGGGTCCTGGTCCAATGCCTCGGCCGCCGTGGGTGCGTCGAAGACGAGTTGGATCCATTCCCAGTCGCCCTCGTGCAGGTTGTTGTAGTCGTTGAAGGGATAGAAGAACCAGTACTGCAAGGCGATCTGGTCGGGATAGCCCGGCTGCGTGGCGACGTGGGCATAGACGGTCGGGCTGGTGCCCTTGGTCAGCCGCCTCGCCCACTCCTCGTAGTCACAGCCCGGGTTGAGCGGATCGCCGGGGAAGTCCAGGTGATATAGGTAGCGACCGTTCGAGAGGTCGTCGGCCGTCGGCCCGATCTGGACCAGGTCGTTCTCGGTCCAGGGTCCGCGCAGCGCGACGGTCGGCTGGCCCATGAAGGCCTCGACGTCGCTCGGGATGTACGGCTCGCCGGGTCCGCACGGCTCCTCCTGGACGACCAGCCGTACCTCGGGCGCGAAGCGCTGGGCCAGCTCCGACTCGGGATCCTGAGCCGCTGCTGCGGCCGACGTCGGCAGGACCAAGGGAAGGAGTGCGGCTGCGATAGCGAGCAGCAGGATTCGAGGAACGACGCCCGTGCCGAGCGGCCCGTGAGGCACACCCGATCGTCGGATCGGAGTGCTCGTCACGTCGGGAGCGTACCCCTGGCGCCGACGACTCGGGGCGAACCAGCCATCGCGAGTCGTGGGTCACCCGGCGCTGAGACCGGCCCAGTCGCTCGGCCGCGACACGCTTCGCGCCATCTCGTCGACCTCGTGCACCAGCGCGTCGGGGCAACAGTCGTCGGCGCTGTCGATCCGGACGATCTTGAGGTGTGCATAGCCGAGCGGTCGAGACGGGTGAAATCTCGTGTCCTCGGCCAGTCTCCGCAACACGGCTTCAGCCATCGGGAGGCTGCTCATCCGGTAGTAACGCGTCGCCATACCTCAAGGTGCGGCCCGCACTGCTGCCCGGCACAGGGCCGGAGGGCTCAGCGGCTCAGGACGTACGTCCGGTCGGATCGGCACTTGCGGTCCGTCGCTCCGGAGCGAGCTCGCGGAACAAGTCCGGACCGACGTTACTTCCGGTGATGATCGTGGCGAGGACGGCGCCGTCGATCTGCTGCTCGAACGCCGCCGCGACCCCGACCGCGCCGGCCGGCTCGACGATCAGCCCCATTGCATCGCGGATCGTCCAGACCGCCTCGCTGATCCGCTCCTCGCTCACCAGGACGACGTCGTCGACCACCTCGCGCATCCACTCGACGGCCACCGGCACCGGCACCCGGACCGCGATGCCGTCGGCCACGGTGTCCGCGGTCTCGGTCGTCGTCGGTCGGCCGGTGCGCCAGCTGATCTCCATCGCCGGAGCCGTCTCGGCGCAGACGCCGATGATCCGGGTGCGTGGAGAGTACGCCTTCAGCCAGCGCCCGACGCCGCTGATCAGCGCTCCGTTGCCGACCGGGACGATGACGGCATCGAGGTCGAGCGAAGCCAGCTCGAAGCCGATCGTGCCGGCACCTTCGGCGATCGCGACGTCGTCTCCGTCCTCGACGAAGACACAGTCCGGCTGGGTCTCGGCATGCCGGCGGGCGGCTGCCTTGGCCGAGTCGAAGTCGTCGCCCTCGAGGATCACCTCGGCGCCGAGGGCTCGCATCCGGTCGATCTTGAGCGGGTTGGCCTGCCGGGCGGCGTAGACCGTCACGGCGACGTCGCGAGCCCGGCCCGCATAGGCGATCGCCTGGCCGAAGTTGCCGGCCGACGCGCACACCACATGCTGTCCCGCCGACCGCTGCCGCATGTAGTAGTCGGCGCCACGACCCTTGAACGAGCGGATTGGATTGAACGTCTCGACCTTCAGCACGAGGTCCCGGCCGAGCAATTGCGACAGGGTCGGCTCGACGTACTGGGGCGTGCCCAGGAACGTCGGATCGACGACCCGGCTGGCATCCTCGATGTTCGTCAGCGACGGCATGCGAACGAGCATATGGGCCGGGACAGACTTCGCCCCCGCGTACCACGGGCAGGGCCCGGGCACACGGGGGCGTCGAGTCAGTGACGACCTCGTCAGAGTCGCATCCGCGACCTCGACTTGCCGGTCAAGGTCGATGCGACGGCGACGAAGGCCGCGGCCACGATGACCGAGATGATCCAACGCAGCCAGTCGATCCCGCTCGTCGCGGCGACGCCGAACGCCTTCGCGATGAACCAGCCCACGATCACGCCGGCGATTCCGCAGAGGATCGTCACCAGGATGCCGGTGTTGTCGCGGCTACCAGGCGCCACCCACTTCCCGAGCAAGCCGATGATGGCCCCCGCGATGATCAGAACGACGATCTCCATGTTGGTCTACTCCCTGTCTCTCCCATGAGCCCACCCCGGTCGACATCTGGGTACCCACCCCGGCGGCGGTCATGCGCCCGCGCAACCCGGTTGTCCGGCGAACGACACGACTCGGGACGTTCGGCCCTGTCTCGGCCCCCGCGGATCATGTGAGTCTCGACGAGGACAAGCGGCCTCAGACTCAACGCCCCGGTGACTCACACACCGGGGCGTTCGCCGTCTCGCAAGTCATCACGGGACCGACATGACGGAGCGCCCCACCCGAAGGTGAGGCGCCCCGGCACTGTGCATGGAGCTGGGTGCTAGTTGAGGTTGATAACCTCCTTGCCCTTCGCGTACAGGTAGATCACGTACGCGATGGCGTCGGAGTTGATCGCCAGGGCATCGTGGTCGAGGTTGTCGATCGTGTCGCAGGCCGAGTGGTAGCACGGGTCGTACGCAACGCCAGCCGTGCCGCCCCACTTCGCAACCTGATCAGCTGTCTTGGGCACCTCCGCGCCGGTGAACAGGCCGCCGGCGGGGACGCCATTGTTGATGAAGGCCTGGTAGTCCGAACGACCGCTGAACGCCGTTGGCTCCGACGGAATGCCACGCTCGGCGTAGTAGCGCTCGAACAGTGCCTCGATGTCGTCCGAACCCTCCGGTCCGACCAGACCGAAGCCCGATCCGTCACCGTCGTAGATGAACAGGCCGTAGTTCGGCGACGCGATCATGTCGAAGTTGAGGTACATCTCGATGTCGGCGAGCTCGTCGTCGGTGAGGCTGTTGACGTACTGGGTCGACCCGACCAGGCCGTCCTCCTCGGCACCCCACCAGGCGAAGCGCAGCTTGTTCGGCAGGTTGAGCCGGTTCATCTGCTCGGCGATCTCGATCAGCGCGCT
>DATFRX010000111.1:0-7190 GCA_035262905.1 Nocardioidaceae bacterium | reverse complement strand
AGCGGCACCTGGTCGGCCTCGGTCGCGACCGCCAGTGTGAGGTCCGGGGTCGTCAGCCGCAGATCGAACAGCGGCCAGTAGGGATGGGTCACGTAGAAACGGTACGAGCAGCGGCGTCCGTGTCCCAGGGGTTATTCCCGTACTCGCAGCCAGATCAGGCTCACCCCTCCATGTCGTGGGATCCTTGTCGGGTGGGCATGCGCGGCGCGACGTCGATCGCGGCGGTGGGCCTGGTCATCGGGGTGGCAGTGGGCTGCAGTTCCGACGAGGAGACCCGTCGCCCGGAGCCTTCGCTGCCCTCACCGGTGCCTGACGCCACCATGAACCTGAGCCAGCCGCGCGCGGTCCACCTGGCCACTCGACTGCCGGACGGCCGGATCCTGATCACCGGCGGCTGCACCCTGCCCGGCTGCGAAGGGTTCGAGGAAGGCCGACGCAGCGAGTTGTTCGACCCGCGCCAAGACGGCTTCCTGCCGGGTCCGACCATGGCGACGCCACGCGCCAACGGCACCGCGACCCTGCTGGCCGACGGACGAGTCCTGGTCGCCGGCGGCTACCCGGGTGAGGGTCAGGCGCCGACCGCCCATGCCGAGCTCTTCGATCCCGAGGCCAATCGGTTCGAGCCGATCGACGACATGGCGCACGGCCGAGCCGGCCACACCGCCACGCTCCTTCCCGATGGCCGGGTCATCCTCTGCGGCGGCGTGGGCGCGGACGGCGAGCCGCTCGACAGCACCGAGATCTTCGATCCGAGCAGCAACACCTTCTCGCCGGGACCCAGGCTCAGTGAGCCGCGGGCCGCCCATGTCGCGGTACGTCTCGGAGACCGGCTGATCCTGATCGGCGGCGAGCGGGACTCGCGCGCGCTCTCGACGACCGACGTCCTGACAGATATGGAGTGGACACCCGGTCCGACCCTTCGAGTTCCCCGGGTCAAGCATGCGGCCGTCGCGCTGCCGGACGGCCGGATCCTGGTCGTCGGCGGCGCGATCAACACCGAGGGCAGGCATCGACTCTCGAGCACCGAGCTGATCGACCTCGCATCAGGGCGAGTGGACGACGGTCCACGGCTGTCCGAGGGGATGTACAAACTCGACGGCGCGGTCACCTCGCTCTCGGACGGCCGGGTCGTGATCGCGGGCGGAACCCATCTGGACGTCTTCGACCCGCAGACCAACGCCATCGGCCGGCTGGATCGGCCCGTCGTGCCGCGGCTGTCCTTCGCGACGGCGACCGCGTTGGGTGGCTCGCGAGTACTCCTCGCCGGCGGGTACGACGACCTGATCGCGCCGACGGCGAGCGCCCGAATCGTCACAATTCCGCGTCGTACCGTGGACTGACGTGAGATACCTGTCTCTCTGGGTGGTCGGGGGGCGGGATTGCCCAGTACGGTGCCGCGAGTGAACATCGCTGTCGTCAAGGAGACCGTCGACGCCGAGCGACGGGTCGCGCTGGTCCCAGAACTCGTGGGCAAGCTGGTCGGACTCGGCTACGAGGTCGCCATCGAGCCCGGCGCCGGCGAGGCCGCTGGACACTCGGACCAGGACTACCGCGATGCCGGTGCGGCCGTGACCGGGGCCGCCGTCTCGGTGGCCGACATCATCCTGTCGGTCCAGCCGCTGCGTACCGGGCAGATCCGGGGCCTTCGGGCCGGCGCGGTGACGATCTCGTTCCTGCCGGTCGGTGAGTGGAACCGGATCGTCGATCTCCGCGACTGCGAGATCACGTCGTTCTCCCTCGAGCTCGTCCCGCGGATCTCCCGCGCCCAGTCGATGGACGCGCTGTCCTCGCAGGCGCTGGTCGCCGGCTATCGGTGCGCGATCGTCGCCGCCGAGCACCTGCGCCGGATGTTCCCGCTCAACATGACCGCTGCCGGCACGGTGCCACCGGCGGAGGTCGTCGTGCTCGGCGCTGGCGTCGCCGGTCTGCAGGCGATCGCGACCTGCAAACGACTCGGTGCCGTGGTCAAGGCCTATGACGTACGGGCGGCCGCCGCCGAGGAGATCCGGTCGATGGGCGCCCAGGCGATCGACCTCGAGCTCGACACGCTCGAAGGCGCCGGCGGCTACGCCCGCGAGATGACCGAGGATCGCGCGGCGCGCCAGCGTGACCTGCTGACGCCGTACATCGCCGCCGCCGACGCGCTGATCACCACCGCAGCCGTACCGGGCCGGCGCGCTCCGATGCTCGTGACGCGCTCCATGGTCGAGCAAATGGGTCCCGGCTCGGTGGTCGTCGACCTGGCTGCCGAGGCCGGCGGCAACGTCGAGGGCGCCGAGCCCGGCAAGATCGTCCGGATCGGCAACGCCGACGTGTGGGGCGCTATGAACGTGCCGAGCCAGATGCCGGCGCCGGCCAGCCAGCTGCTCGCGCAGAACATCGTCAACCTGCTGACCCTGATGACCGGCGAGGATGGCTTCGCGCCGGACTTCAAGGACGAGATCGTCGCCGGTTGCTGCGTCACCCACGACGGCAAGGTCATGCACGAGGCGACCCGTGAGCTGCTGACCGGAGAACGGGCGGATCAGCCGTCCGACGGCACGTCCGAGCCCCTGGTCGAGGACCAGGCAGAAGGGACCCAAGCGTGACCGAGTCCGTGGTCTGGCTGACCATCTTCATCCTGTCGGTCTTCGTCGGCGTCGAGGTGATCTCGAAGGTCTCGCCGACCCTGCACACTCCGCTGATGTCCGGCGCCAACGCCATCCACGGCGTGATCCTGATCGGCGCCATCCTGGTCACCGGCACCGCCGACTCGACCGGCGCACTGGTGGTCGGCCTGGCCGCGGTGGTCCTGGCCACCCTCAACATGGTCGGCGGCTTCGTCGTGACCGATCGAATGCTCGAGATGTTCAGCGGCAAGAAGCGACAGCAGGCTCGGGCCGACGGTGAGGAGTCGGCGTGACGCCCACCTGGGTACAACTGGCGTACCTCCTGGCGGCAGTCTGCTTCATCGTCGCTTTGAAGGGACTGTCGTCTCCGCGTACGGCCCGGCGGGGCAATCTGATCGGCGCCGCCGGTGCGCTGATCGCCTGCGTCGTCGTGTTCTGGGAGACCGACGACCTCGAGCACATCGGGCCGATCCTGACCGCGATCGCGTTCGGCGGCGTCGCCGGCGCCATCGGGGCTCGCCGGGTCAAGATGACCCAGATGCCGCAGCTGGTCGCGCTGTTCAACGGCGTCGGCGGCGGTGCGGCCGCGCTGGTAGCCCTGCTCGAGCTGAACGACCTGGCGCCGCTCGGCAGCAGCGTCCAGGAGTTCACGCTGGCCGCGACCGCATTCACGATCGCGATCGGGGCGGTCAGCTTCGCCGGCTCGATGGTGACCTTCGCCAAGCTGCAGGAGCTGATGACCGGCCGGCCGGTCGTGTTCAATGGACTGCCGATCGCCTTCGGCGCCTCGCTCCTCCTCGTCATCGGTCTGTCGGTCTTCATCGTCCTCGACGCGTCGGTGTGGCTCGGCGTGGCGGTGTGCGTGCTCGGCCTGGTGCTCGGCGCGCTGCTGGTCCTGCCGGTCGGCGGGGCCGACGTACCGATCGTGATCTCGCTGCTCAACGCGTTCACCGGCCTCAGCGTCGCGGCCGGCGGCTACGTTCTCGACAACACGCTGCTGCTGGTCGGCGGCACCCTGGTCGGCGCGTCCGGAACCTTCCTGACCAAGCTGATGGCCACCGCCATGGGTCGCTCACTGCCGAACATCCTGTTCGGCGCTCTCAAGGGCGGATCGACGCTCGGCGCTGGCGAGGTCAGCGACCGGCCGGTCAAGTCGACCTCGCCCGAGGACGTCGCGATCATGCTCGGCTACGCGGAGCGGGTCATCATCGTGCCGGGCTACGGCCTCGCGGTCGCCCAGGCGCAGCACTCCCTGCGCGAGCTCGTCGACCTGCTTGGTGAGCGTGGCGTACGTGTCGACTACGCGATCCATCCAGTCGCCGGCCGAATGCCAGGGCACATGAACGTCCTCCTCGCCGAGGCGCAGGTGCCGTACGAGCAACTGCGCGAGATGGACACCATCAACGGCGACTTCAAGCAGGCCGACGTGGTGCTGGTCGTCGGTGCCAACGACGTGGTGAATCCGGCCGCGCGTACGACACCCGGTGCGCCGATCTACGGCATGCCGATCCTGAACGCCGACCAGGCCCACCAGATCGTGTTCATGAAGCGCTCGATGCGGCCGGGCTTCGCCGGGATCGAGAACGACCTGCTGTTCGACTCGAAGACGTCACTGCTATTTGGGGACGCGAAGGACTCGATGGGGTCGCTGGTCAACGCCGTCAAGGCGCTCTAGTTTCCGTTTGCCGATCTGGCCAAGAGGCCTCGCTCGGTCCAACCAGCCTCGCTCGTTCCTCGCTCGGCGGCCAGTCCCATCCACGGACGCTCGCGAGACCTCTTGACCAGATCGGCCTGTGGTGACCGGCGCCTTGACGGCGTGCGGCCATTTACGTCATGTCGGGATTCGACAAGGGAGGGCTACTCGATTGAGGGATGTGGGGCGCGATAGGTGGGCGGGATGATCGGAATGCCCGAGTAGCACGGGGTTCGACAGGAGGAGCGCTCGATGGTCGCCGGTCTAGTCGATGCAGAAACGTCGATCCGGGTTCGGGAAGAGGGTCCTTCGGCCAGCGTGTGCATCGTCGGCATGCTGACTCTGACCGAGGCGCGCTGGCTGCGCCGTCATCTCATCCAATTGGTGAACGCCGGTGTCACGCGGTTGGATCTGGATCTGGGGCAGGTCAACGCCACCGATCGGGTCGGCGTGGCTGCGCTCGTGCTGGTCGCCAGGCGACTGCGTTCGATCGGCGGTGGGCTGCGGTTCACCGCGGTGAGTGCCGAGTGCGAGCTGACCCTTCGTCAGCACCATCTGTTCGTCGACGAGCTGGACGGGTGTCCTCGACACTCGGCCTGACCGTCGAGCGCTTACCGTCTAGCGCTTCGCCACGACGACGCCCGCCGGCCGGAGCAGATCCTCAGAGGTCCCATAGCCCGGCCGCGTCACGTTGACCACGGTGCCGTGGTCGGCCACATTCCGTACGGTGCCGACCGCCTCGTGCAGCAACGGATCGAAGTCCTGTCCGTATGGATCGAACCGCGGGAAGCCGAGGTCGGCCAGGGCGGCGACCGCCTTCTGGAGGACGACGCGGATGGCGTCGAATGTCGTCGCATCGTCCTCCGCGTGCCGCAACGCTTGCTCCAGACTGTCGACGATGGGGAGCCAAGCGGTTGCGACCCGCGCCCGTTCGGTGGCCGCCGCCCGGACCAGGTCTGTTTGGTATCGCGCGATGAGGCTGTCGAGATCCGCGGTCGTGGTGCGAAGCTGTTCTTCCAGTCTGACGAGCGCGTCGGCGGCGAGGTCGATCTCGTCGGACCGTTCGGTGGCCGCCTCGCGTGCGTCCTCCGCGGCGCCAGCGTTGTCCGTCCTACCGTCGGTACTGGAAGTGTTCAGATCCGTGGGGTCGCTGCTCCTGTGGCGCATGACCTACCTCCTGGCGAGCTCAGCAGGTGTGACGTACGTCGGACCGGCGGGTGGGCCAGCGTATGGCTCTGAAACCCGCCGGTCCGAGCGTTAACCGCACGTCTTCGAGTCTGATTGCGAGCCCAGGGGCTGACATCCCGGAAGCGTGTAGTTCAGGTCGGGTCCTCGAGCAGCGCCCAGGCTCGGGCGGCGACATGCAGATTGAGCCGCTGCTCGACGTCGGCGAGGTCGACGTCGGCGATCTCGCGGATGCGCTGCAGCCGATAGCGCACGGTGCTCCGGTGGATCGTCAGCGCATCGGCGGTGTCGTCGTAGCTCCCACCGCATTCGAGATATCGCGCCAGTGTCTTGGTGAGCTCGGAGTTGTGTTCCTCGTCGTAGTCGAGCAGGGCGCCGAGCCACTCCCGGACGAACGACTGAATCTCCTCTTGGCTGTCGCCTCGCGCGAGGAGTCCGTAGAGCCCGAGCTTGCCGTACGAGGTCACGCCGTCCGGGTCGCTGGAATGCTGCCGTACTCGGAGGGCGCGGGTCGCTTCTCGCCACGACCGGGGGAACTCGGCGACGCCGGTGCAGATCCTCCCGACGCCGATCGACGTGACGGCGTGCGGCAGCCGCCGGCGCACCCGCGTGTGGATCTCGCGCCAGGCGTCGTCTCCGAGATCGCCCTCGGTCTGGACGATCAGGACCACGAGGGATCGGTGCCGGGCCAGCACCGATCGCAGTCCCAGCCCGCTGGCGGCGCTATCCACCGCACGGAGCACGGTGTCGCCGTTGGCGGCCGACCGGGCCGTGAACACGGCCACCTGATGCGCGTGGAGCAGGTCGATCCCGAGGGCATTGGCTCGGGTGAGGACGCTTTCCTCGTCCGCACCGTCGATCAGGTCCTCTACCAGGTCGCGCCGCAGTCTGAGCTCGGTCTCGGCGAGGACCTTCTGGTGCGCCAGCTCCATCGCGAGTGCGATCGCGCCGCGCTGGAGTGCGAAGACCTGGAGGTCGGTCGCGGACTTGTCCGGATCGATGAGCGCCATGGTGCCGAGCACGACGTCTCGCGGCTGGGCGACCGCGACCAACCGGGCGCCGTCGCGGGCCAGGCCGCCGGCCCGCTGCGCCCTTGCCACGACGTCGCCCATGGGTTCGCCCAGCCGCGACCTCGGCGGCTTCGAGCCGTTGGGAGCCGACCAGGCGATGAGATGACCGAATCGATCCTCGACGACGACCGGCAGCCCGGTGAGCTGATGGACGGCGTCGGCGATGCCGGCTGCTCCGGCACCCGCGGCTGATATCCGGCTGAGCCGGTCGTGGATCCGACGTTGATACACCAGATCCGACAGCTTCTCCTTGAGCCGCTCGCTGGAGGAGGCGAGCTCGTCTGTCATCGAGCGCATCGCGTCCGCCTGGGCCCGCTGGTCGGTGACGAGCTCGGCGGTGGCCAGGGCGACGCCGGTCTGGTGGGCCAGCGCTCGATAGAGGAACTGCTCGTCCTCGGTCGGCGGCGTGATCGCGCCGATGACGAGGTAGCCCCGATGCCCGGTGGCGCCACGAAGTGCCAGTGCCTGGCCCCAGCGGTGATCGGTCAGCTGGACCTCACCGTCGGCGTTGGCGAGCCCGGGCAGTTGCGTCACCACCTCGTCGGAGTCGAACGACCCGATCGGGGCGCCGACCAGGGTGCCGTCACGCTCGAGCAGCGCGCCCAGGCCGGTAGCTCGACCGAGCGTGGAGAC
>DATFRX010000110.1:0-11924 GCA_035262905.1 Nocardioidaceae bacterium | reverse complement strand
CTCGGCGACCTCGGCGAGCTGGGTACCGACCCGCAGCGCCGGGTTCAGCGAGGTCGACGTGTCCTGGAAGACCATCGCCATCGAGGTACCCACGACGCCGTCGCGGTCGGTGCCATCGGTCAGGTCGCGGCCGACGAACTCCAGGCGGTCGGTGCTGACCGTGCCCGGGTGCGGGACCAATTGCGCGAGCGATAGCGCGGTCAGGCTCTTGCCGCTGCCGGACTCGCCGACGATGGCCACTCGCTCGCCGCTGTCGATCGAGAACGAGATGCCGCGCACGGGGGCGATGCTGCCGTCGGCGGTCGGGAACGTCACTGTCAGTCCCTCGACCACGAGCACCGGGTCGTCGGTGACCCGCAGCTCGTCGTCGGCCACTGGCAGGATCGGCTCGAAGGCACCGGTCGTGCCGCGCGCCGGCGAGCGGACGTAGGCCGAGCGGGTGCTGGACGCCCTCGCAAGAGCCTCGCCGAGACCGTTGAAGGCCAGGCCGGCGATCACGATCATCACGCAGGGCCCCAGCGCCGCCTCCGGCACGACGTAGATCCGGTTCAGCGAAGCGGTCAGCAGCTGCCCCCAGTCGTACGACGGCGGCTGGACGCCGAGACCGAGGAAGCTGAGCCCGGACAGCGCGAGCAGCGCGTACCCGATGGCGACCGTGACGTTCAGGATGATCGGCTCGGCGATGTTGGGCAGCACATGCCGGAACAGGACCCGACGCCGGGACAGCCCGAGGACGTGGGCGGCCGCGACGTAGTCCGACCCGGCCACCGAGGCGGCGAGCGTCTGGGTCAGGCGGGCGAAGGCGGGTGCGGACGCGATCCCGAGAGCGACCACGGCGGCGGTCGGGCCGGCGCCGAGGATGATGCTGAGGAAGATCGCCAGCAGCAGCGCCGGGTAGGCCAGCGCGAAGTCCGTGACGGCCGTGGTGAGCCGGGCCGCTCGGCGCCCGAGCACGGTCGGCAGGGCGCCGAGCGGCACGCCGATACCGGCACCGACCAGCACGATGAGGACCGACAAGACCAACGAGAGGCGGGTCGCGACCAGGGTGCGGGCCAGCAGGTCCCGGCCGATGTTGTCGGTGCCCAGCGGATGCGCGGCGGACCCGCCCTCCAGCAGGTGATCGACGTTCGCGGTGGCCGCCTTGTCGCCCCAGATGATCGGCGCGACGATCGCCAGCACGATCAGGAGGAAGACCGTGACCAGCGCCAGGGCTCCGGTCGGGGTGCGGAGTGCGGTCCGGACCAGACCGCGCTGCTGCGCCATCGCGGTCAGAGCTCCCGGATCGTCGATCGCGGGTCGATCAGACCGATGATCAGGTCGACGACGAGGTTGATGATCAGGACGGTCGCTCCGAGCAGCACCATGATGGCCTGGGCGAGCGCGTAGTCCTGCGCGACGACGGAGTCCGTGACCGCGGTGCCGAGACCCGGCCAGGCGAAGACGTTCTCGACCAGCACCACGCCGCCGATCAGGCCAGACAGGAGAAGGCCGCCCAGGGTGAGCGTCGACGTCAGCATGTTGGGCAACGCGTGTCGCAGGTACGTCAGCCGCGCCGGCAGCCGCTTGCTCCGTGCCGTCCGCATGTAGTCGGCTCCGAGCACGTCCAGCGTCTCGACCCGGACGATCCGGGACAGCGCGGCGATCGACCCGATCGAGAGTGCGGCCACCGGAAGCACGTACGCCGCGACGCCGGGCTCGTACGCGACCGGGAACCACTCCAGCTCGACCCCCAGCGCGTAGACCAGCACGACTCCGAGCACGAACTCCGGGATGGTCGCGAAGAAGCCGGTGGCGCTCGTGAACGCGAGCTCACCGCCGCTATGTCGGCCGTCCTTGGTCATCACGGCGGCGAGCATGCCGATCGAGATCGACAGCAGCATGATGACGACGAAGGCGATGCCGGCCAGCCGAGCGCTGTTCGGGAGCCGCTCGGCGATCACCTCCGACACCGGGAGATGCAGCGTCGTCGACGTGCCGAGATCGCCGGTGAGCAGTCCCTGGACGTAGTCGACGAACTGCTTGGGGAGCGGCTGGTCCAACCCGAGCTCGGCCCGGCGAGCCTCGATGGCGCTGATCGGCGCGCGCGGCCCCAGCTCGGCCCGGACCGGGTCGCCCGGGACCAGATGGATCATCGCGAACGACAGGACGAGCAGCAGCAGAAGCAGGATGATCATCCGGCCGATCCGGCGCAGCAGGAAGGCCGCCGTCGGATGCTTGTCGGCGAAACCTACCCGCGCGGGCGCCGCGAGGCTCACCAAGGACGTCGCCCCTCTACTCGTACATCCGGATGCTGGTCGGCTCGACCAGGTTCCAGACGCCCGGCTTGTACTCCACGTGGTCGGCGTAGGTCACGACGTCGTTGTTGGCGATCGGGACCACGTCGACGGCCTTGAACAGTGCCTGCTCGGCCTGTCCCCACAGGTCGCAGCCGCCCTGATCGGTCGGCGTCTGCGCGGCCTGCGTGGTCAGGCGGTTGTACTCCGGGTTGGAGATCTCGGCGAAGTTCTGGCCGTTCGGCGGCGTCGGGCCGTTGGCGAACTGGACGAAGTCGGACGGGTAGGCGATCTGCACGTTCAGGAACGCGACGTCCCAGTCCGACCCGCCGAACAGCGTCGCGAGGAACGCGTTGGTGGCCTGGCCCTTGGCCTCGACGTCGACACCGAGGTCCTCCCACCACTGCCGGACCAGCTCCATCGCGGCGGTGGTCGCCGGCTCCTCGCTCGGATAGCCGAGCGTGACCGAGAGCTTCTCGCCGTCCTTCTCGCGGACACCGTCCGATCCGACCGTCCAGCCGGCCTGGTCGAGCAGATCCGCGGCGGCGCTGGCGTCGTGGTCCGGCAGGTTGCCCGAGACGGTGTCGTCGGGACACGGCCGCGGCGCGATCACCGCGAGTCCGTCGGCGGGGGAGCCCTCGCCCTCGGTGACCGCCTTGACGAGGGCGTCGCGGTCGAGCGCCATCGTGAGCGCGCGGCGTACGTCGGGATCGCTGGTCGGGTAGCCGTCCCGCTCGTTGAAGAAGAACTCCGACGGCCCTTGCAGGGTCGTGAGCTTGAACGCGTTGCGGCCCTCGACCCGGGCCTTGTCGGCGTTGTTCGGCGTCACGTCGCTGAGCTCGCCGGACAGGAACAGGTTGACCGCCGTTGTGGCGTTCTGGACGATCCGGAACTCGACCTTGTCGGGAAGGCCCGGCTCGTCGGCGGTCGCTCCGTCCGGTCCCCAGGTGTAGTCGTCGCGCTTCTCCAACGTCACGTGCTCGTCGGCCGCGTAGTCGGTCAGGACGTAGGGTCCGGTGCCCTGCGTCGCATGCGCCAGCGAGTCCGGGTCGGCCAGTCCGGCCGGGCAGACGATACGTACCAGGCCGGCGCCTTCGGTCAGGAACGCGAACGGGGTGCCGGTCGTGATCGTGACGGTCCGGGCCGCGTTGTCGTACTTGACGTCGAAGTCGTAGCTCGGTAATCCGGCGCCGATCACGGTCGACGCGTTCTTGGGGTTCTTGGCCCACAGGAAGTTGTCGGCGACCGCCTTGGCGGTGAGCGGGGTGCCGTCGCTGCAGGTGATGCCGTCCTTCAGCGTGTACGTCACGCTGCTGGGCGTCGCCTGCCAGTCCTCGGCGAGCTGCGGGACGATCTTGCCGTCCGGGTTGATGTTGATCAGCGTGTCGTACGCGAACGTCACGACGCTGTTGGTCGTCTGCTTGATCGCCGTCAGCGGGTTCAGGTTGCCCGGGTCGGCGGTGAGCGAGGTGACATAGGTCCCGCCGCTCGCGAGCTGATTACGTTCGGAGTCGCCGCCGGACGATCCACAGGCGGCCGCAGTCGCGACCAGGGCGACCGCGCAGACGGCCGATGCGATCCTCATGACTGTCCTCCAGAGGTACGACGCACCGCACGAAGTCCGGTGTGCAGGTAGTGCTGGCCGCCGGACTCGTAGAACACGACCGGCAGCCAGGGGTCGCCGTCGTCGTCCGGACGCATGACGTAGAAGTCGTCCTCGATCGGCAGCATCTCCTGGCGCCGCTCACGCTGGGCCGGCGGCAAAAGCTCGGCGATCTGCTCGGAGATGACCGTGAGCGTCGAGTCCAGGTGGTCGCCGGCGGCCTCGAGCCGGATCCGGATGGCCGGCGTCTGATAGGTGCCCACGGCGCGATCGAGGTCGACCTGCGGCGGTGTCTCGGGCGGCTTCGGCGGCTGGTACGGCGTGACACCGGCCTCGGTCAAAAGCTGGGGGAACAGCGCGTCGGCGATCCGGTCGCCGCCGTCACCGTTGATCAGTAGGCACAGGGTCAGCTCGGCCTCGGGGCAGGTGACGAACCGGGCGTGATGGGCGAGCAGGTCTCCGCCGTGCGAGACCAGCATCGGCTCGTCCGGCCGGCGGGACAGCTCCCAGCCGAGACTCCAGTGGGTCGCCTCCTCGTACGGGTTGGGCACCGTGATCTCGGGCGCGACCATCGCCTTGGCGGACGCCTCCGACAGCAGCCGGGTGCCGTTGGGCGCGACGCCGTCGTCCATGTGGAGCCGGGCGAAGTCCATCAGCTCGACCACGTTGGTGACGACGCCGCCGGCCGGCCCGTGCGACCGCTCGCCCTCCCAGTGGTGGAAGACGGCCAGGGTCTCCGACTCGTCCTTGATGTGGCCAGCGGCGAGCGGACGCCAGATCAGGTCCTCGGGCAGCATGCCGGTCTTGGTCGCGCCGAGCGGATCCAGCACGTGGTCCTGCAGGGCGGCCTCGAACGTCTTGCCGCGGAGCACCTCGATGATCCGGCCCATGATCAGCATGCCGCTGTTGCAGTACGAGAAGGTCGCGCCGACGTCGTGTACCTGGCCGAGCGACGCGCAGTCCTCGACGTAGCGGGCCAGTGCGTCGTCGCCACGGCCGAAGGCGTCGAACTTGTCGCCGTCGAGCCCGCTCGTGTGCGTCAGGAGATGCCGCGCGGTCAGGTCCTTGCTGGCCCTGTCGTCGGCGACCCGGAAGTCGGGCAGCACGTCGCGGATCGGCCGGTCCAGGTCGAGCAGCCCGTCGTCGACCAGCTGCATCGCCAGCGTCGCGGTGTAGACCTTCGACACCGAGGCGACCGGGAACAGGGTCTCCGGCGTCATCGGCTGACCTGTGTCGAGGTTCGCCGTACCGGACGCGATCACGAGTCGTTCGTCGCCGCGCTGGAAGCCGAACACCGCCCCGGGAGCGTCGACCTTGGCGACCAGCTCGTCGAGTCGTCGCTGCCAGTCGCCGGCGTCGGTGGCCGTGCCGTTCGTCGAGGAGTTGGTCACATCGCGTCCCTGCACGGTGCCCTCCGTCTGCGGTCGGATCGTGCCCGTCACCCCTGTTCGGCGATCTTCCTCGCCTTGTCACGCCTGGGGCATGGTGCTGGGAGCCGAGAAAGTCAGCCGATCTCGGTGGCGACGTACGAAGCAGCTGGAGGGCGGTCGCCACCCGTCGGGACGGTCAGGTGACGAGTTCGGCGTCGAGCGCCGAGACGGTCTCCAGGCTCTCGTTGGAGGCAGCGTTGAGCCAGAGCAGCAGGGCCGGGATCTCGGCATCGGTCCAGCGGTGCGCTCCGATCGTGTTCGCGACGTCGAGCAGCTCATGGCTCAGCGCGTCGCGGGTCGCCTGATAGCCGGCCAGCGCGTCCCAGTCGTCGGCGCCGTCGCACACGACAGCCGTGACGGCGCGGGCGAGGAGCTCCGCGTCGCGGAAGGCGTCGGTCAGGCCATGCGAGCTGAGCGGGTCCTTGAAGTAGCCGGCGTCGCCGACCAGCGCCCAGCCCGGTCCCCACGACCGGCGCAGATGACCCGGCCGGCCCTTGAAGGTCCGCAGGCTGCCCGGTCCTTCGGCGGCGTCGAGCCGGGGCAGCAGGTCCGGCGCCGACTCGGCGACGATCTCCTCGAGGACTCGCTGTCCACCGCGGCCGATCCGAGCCGGAGTCGCCGCCGCGAAGACCAGGGCCTGGCCGTCGTTGGTGGGGATGACACCGGACGCCGCATCCGGCCGGAAGTTCCATTCATAGCCATCGGTGTCGAGGCCGGTCCAGTAGCCGTAGGTGACCGAGCTGCCGGCTGTGCCCACCTTCTCGAACCGGGCGGCGACCCGATCGGCGATCGTCGAGAAGATGCCGTCCGCGCCGATGACGACGCGGGCTCGGACCCGAAACCCTCCGCCGTCCCGGACCCGTCCGGTGACACCGATGACGGTGCCCATGAGGTCGCGTTCGACATCCGCTACGGCGACCCCGAAGCGCACCTCGGCACCGGCCCCGATCGCGGCGTCGACCAGGATCGGGTCGAGGACGGTGCGCCGTGGCGCGTAGAGCGCGTCGACCCCGGGACTCTGCTTGACCTCGATCGGCACGACGTCGCCGTCGTAGCGAAACGTCGCCTGCCGGATCGCCGGCGTGCCGGTGGCGATCACCCGGTCCAGCAGTCCCCATCGCGACAGCTGGAGCACCCCGGCCCGCATCATGGCGTGCGTGGAGAGGGTGTCGCTGCCGTAGCGGCTGCGGTCGAGCACGAGTACGCGGAGTCCCCGGCGCGCGAGCAGGAACGCGGTGGCCGCGCCCGCTGCTCGCGCGCCGACGACCACGACGTCGTACGCCTCGTCGGTTGGCCCAAGGTGTCGCATCGTGGTCTCCGTACGATCAGGCGGCGTCGACGTCGATCGACACCGGCACGCCGTTGCTGATGACGTCGTAGACAGCGGAGCGCTGCCGTGACTGCTCGACGACCTCACGGAGCCGCTCCGGGTCGTCGCCGCGCAGGACGAAGTTGACCCGGAGGCCCTGGTAGCCGTTGCGGACGTCGTCCGACATGCCGAGGATGCCCAGCAGGTCGATGTCGCCCTCGACGGTCGAGGTGACCTCGGTGAGGTTGACGCCGCGCGCGGCGGCGATGTTGGCGATGCCGGCCGTGAGGCAGGCGGCCAGCGCGTGGAGCAGGAACTCCACTGGTGTGGGGGCGTTGTCCTTGCCTACGAGCACCTCGGGGTGGTCGGCGTCGAAGGTCTTGGACTCCCGGTGCGTCATCTCCTGCTTGGCGCCGAAGAAGCCGTCGATCCGGGACCGGCTGTGCGTACCGCTGATCCAGCGGTTGCTCGCACGAAACTGGAACTTGGCGATCTCGGGATCGCCTTTCACCGCGTCGAGCGTTGCGAACAGGGTCGCGACGTCGACACCGTTGGGGTTCGTCCGGTCGGACATGAGCGTCATGAGTAACTCCAGGTGTTGGATGTGGTGACGCATCGAGCCTCACCGCATCCGGCACCACAGACATCCGTGGTCACTACGGATCGACTACGGATCCTCGTCCGAGGTCGAGCTGCTCGGCGGCCCGCGCGATGTTGCGCAGCATGCTGCCGAAGACCAGGCCGTGGAAGGGCCGCACCGCCCACCAGTACGCGTGACCGGCGGCGCCGCGCGGATGGAACAGCGCCCGCTGGCGAAGCAGCGACCGATCCGCCCGTTCGGCCGAGCCGACCGAGAACTCCAGCCAGGCCAGCCCGGGCAGCAGCATCTCGGCGCGCAGCCGCAGCCTGGCGCCGTCCTCGATCGCCTCGACCCGCCACCAGTCCAGCGAGTCGCCCTGCAGCAGCCGATCCGGGTCCCGCCGGCCCCGGGCCAGGCCGGGTCCGCCGCTGAGCCGGTCGATCCAGCCGCGGGTGGTCCAGCCGAGCGGGTGGGAGTGGGTCGGATGGGTGCCGGAAGGCATCGAGTCCTAGACACCGACCAGCGCGTCGGCCGCTTCGGCGATGTCGTCGGCGAGCGGACTCGCCCCGGTGTCGCGGATCGTCTCGTCGGCGACGGGTGCCGAGACCGCGACCGTCCGGTCGCCCGCGATCGCGGCGATGGCGGCCGCGTGCCGGCGGAACAGGTCGGCGTCGCGGGTGGCGAGCACCACCAGCGAGGGCTGCAGCGAGTCGACGCTGGCCTCGAGCGTGTCGAACGGGGTGTCGGCTCCGAGGAACGTCACGCGCCAGCCGCGGCGGGCGATCAGGATGCCGAACAGGATCAGGCCGAGATCGTGGGCCTCGCCAGGCGGGCAGGCGAGCACGGCCGACGCGGTGTTGCCGGCGCCCCAGTCCCTGGCGAGTCCGAGGACGCGGCCCCGAATCAGGTTCGATGCGAAGTGCTCCTGGCCCACGGTGACCGAGCCGTCCACCCATCGCTCGCCGAGCTCGTGCAGGTACGGGATCAGGACGCCGGTGATCGCGAACTCCACCGAGACCGTGCCGAACAGCCGATCGAGCGCGGCGTGACCAGCCGTGGTGTCGAACCGGTCGAGCGCCTGGCGCAGGCCGTTGGCCAGGTCCTCGACCATCGGCTGGGCGACCGCGGTGGCCGTGTGCGGCGGGGCCGAGGCCAGTCGGGCCGCCTCGGCAGCCGACAGTCCCTCCGAGATCAGCGCCGCGGTCCGGCGTACCCGGCCCTCGTCGTCGGAGGAGTAGAGCCGGAAGCCGCCGGGTGACCGGGCCGGCTGCAACAGCCCGTACCGCTGCTCCCAGGCCCGCAGCAGTTCGGGGGACACGCCGGTGCGCCGGGACAGCTCACCGATCCGCATCACGCCGTCGTTCATGGCACGTCACTCTACAGCTCTTACACAGAACTCTCTACAGACTCTTGACAGACACGCCGAACGAGGCGCAGGCTGACTCTCGACAAACCTTCGACAGCGACCTTGGACAAGGAGTGACGTGACATGAGGAAGATCGACGTAGTGGCAGCCGCTCTCGTCATCGTGGGCGCGCTGAACTGGGGGCTGGTCGCACTGGCGAAGTTCGACCTGGTCGCCGCCGTGTTCGGCCTCGACTTCGGCGAGACCAACGCCGCCACCCGGATCATCTACGGCCTGGTCGGCCTGTCCGGCGTGTGGCTGATCACCCGGGCGCCGGCCCTGGTGAACAGCACCGGTCGCCGTACGGAGGTGCGGACATGACGTACCGACCCGTACTAGCCCAGCGCGGCCGTCTGGCAACCGCGGGCATCACAGCGGCCGCGGCCATGACCGCCACCGCCCTGGCGCTTCCGGCCCAGGCATCGACCGCCCAGACGACCTCGGCCCACGGAGGATCTGCGTGGGTCAGCGTCGTCCACGGCATTCCCGACGCCAAGGTGAAGGTCTGCGTCGACGGCCAGGCCGCGATTCGTGGCTTCACCTACGGTGAGAAGGTCGTCAATGCCCGGGTGCCGGCCGGCAAGCACCGAGTACGAGTGGTCGCCGCCGGCCGCAGCTGCCATGCGCCCGCGATCCTGCGGAGCCACTACCGGCTGCGAGCGGGCAAGAGCTACACGGTCGTCGCTGCGGTCAAGCCGTCCGGCACACCGCGACTCAAGGCGTACGGCAATCGGATCAACCCGGTGGACGAGGGGACGTCTCGGCTCGTCGTCAGACACACCGCGAAGGCGCCGGCCGTCAACGTGTGGGCCAGCGGTACGAAGCTGATCGGCGGCCGGTCCTTCACCTGGGGCGAGAGCCGGACGTTCGCGGTCCCGCGCGGGCACTACCGCGTCAAGGTCACGCTGCCCGGCTCGAGGCAGCCGGTGATCGGTCCACGACGACTCGGCCTGCGGGCGGGCAATGCCTACCAGGTCTACGCCGTCGGGACGCCCGGCCACTACCGGATGATCGTCGTCCGGACCCACGTCGGGACGCCTTAGGACTACGTTGCTCGACCGACTCACGGGACGAGGGGCTACGCGCGGCGGTGCCCCTCGTCCCGCCTGGTGTGACGGCAACTCGGCACCGCTGTCGATTGCAGTCACGCTCCGCTATCTGGCTGGCACTGATAGTCCCTGAACATTGGAACAGTTGCGTGAATAACGGACAAAGCCGATCGAGCGGCCCGTGACAAGTTGCGGATGGTCACTGACAACCTTGTCTCCGACGCACCCGCGTCGAGTCTGTCAGTCCAGCGACGAACAGTAGGAGCACTACTGGTCCGATCGCGAAAGCGGCCCTGAACCCCTCATGCTGACGAGCCGTGGACGCGTGATGCCAGAAGTCGAGAAGGCGGATGGGATGTCCGAGCACGCAGGGGAGAGGCGCCGAGTACGGGTGTGGTTCGGCAACGAGGTGATCTGTACGCATGTGGCTGAGCCCACGGAGGCGGAGCGATATGCCGCCTTGATGGGCCAGCGCTTCGCCGGCCTGACGGTCACGGTCGACGACACCCCTGCGATGGCCGACACCAGTCTTCCGCACGAACTCCTCTGGGAGCGGACGGTCACCTGATGCGACGTTTCGTCTTGGTCCGCTACGACGACCCGTCCGGAGTCAGCGGCACCGGGGTCGTCGCGCACGGCGTCGAGTTCTGCGACGGCTCGGTCGCCTTGCGCTGGGTCTGCTCCCACCCGTCCACCACCGTCTGGGACTGCGTCGACGACATGATCACGGTGCACGGCCATGCCGGCCGCACCGTCGTGAGGTGGCTCGACCAGGTCGCGTCCTTCGAGGCCGAGTACGCGATGAGCTGAGCCGGCCGCTGCCGCGGTCGGTGCGCCCGCTCACGGTCGGAATCGCACGAAGGTCCCGAGGCTGGGCACGGTTGTGACAAGACCCCGCTCGCGCAGCAGCCGGGTGGCCCGGCGCACCGTGCCGAGCGACACCTCGAGCTCGGTGGCCAGGGACCGCTCGTTGGGCAGCACGGCGCCGCGCGGGAGGGTGCCGTCCTTGATCCGATCGGCGAGGTAGTCGGCGAGCTTGACGTAGAGATAGCCCGGCAGCCCTGCGTCCGGGTCGAACGGGATCGGTACCGTACCCACGAATCTCCTCCTGGTCTTGCAGGAAGGGGATGAGGGGCCGGTGTGAAGCCGCTACTTCACACCGGCCCTGCCTGTGCCCGGGCAAACCCCCCATCGATTTTGAGATGGCAAAGGCCTGTGACACCGAGGTGTCACAGGCCGCGTATGGACCAAGCTAAGGGGCACCTCTGACAAATCGCCGCGGCGACGACCCGGCGTGTCGACGCCGTCATCGGATCGAGATCGTGACGATCGGCAGGTTCGGTCGATGGTGTCGCCGCGCACCCATCTGGGCGAACAGGGCCCGCTCCATCCGCGCGATCACCTGGACGCAGAAGTTCTGCCAGCCGTCGTCGGCGACCGACTCCGAGATCGAACCGGCGTCGAGAAAGGTCGCGACGAACGACACGCTGCGAGGGAGCGCATCGACCAACGCCGCCCGCAGCCGGCCGACGTGCTCCACGTACGCCGTCTCGGACCGGGCCTCCGCCACGAACACGATCTCGCCGGCGCCGAAGGTGGCCAGGCAGCCATGGCGTACGTCGTCGTCGAGCAGCCACTCCCGCGCCGTCACCCCCAGCCGGCTCACGAGCTCGACGCCGGCCACGTGTCCGATGTCCTCCACATAGCCCGACAGATTCTCGACCTGGCCGATGCTCAGTCCGACGGACCGGCCGGAGTGGAGATGGTCGCCGAGGAGCGCCGGGAGGCGGGCGAAGTAGCCCGGCCAGGCGACCAGCCCGCTGATCGGGTCGTCGCGAGCCAGCATCCGCCACGATCCGGCCGACGGCGGCGGAAACCACTCATGTCGCTCGGCCGCGCGTCGAGCCTGCCGGTCATAGCCGCAGCTCACCGGACTGCTCCAGCGCGATCCCACATCGACATGCCAAGGGCCCCGCTGACATTCGTCCTCATGCCCCATCCATTCGCGCCGGTTTCGACCAATCGGTCGGTGAGGAACATCGTGGGACGGTTCGTACATGGGGGATCGGGCGGACGCGTGCCCCGGCGGTACGCCGCGTCCGACCGCGGCAGGCCGCGACCCGTCGCGTCAGGCTGCGTCATGGCCGGCAGGCCACGAACGCGGCCGCATATGTTGACGGCCCGCCGGCTCCACGGCTCTTCCCGCGGGAGAGGTGACAGACATGGCCCGGACAATGACCGACAAGCAGCGAGCCGCCAAACAGATCGCCGACCG
>DATFRX010000109.1:0-6555 GCA_035262905.1 Nocardioidaceae bacterium | reverse complement strand
CGAGAACGAGTTGGAGATCGAGCTCACCTGGTGACGCGGGCGCGAATCTGGCCCTGGTCGGAGGTCAGAACGAGATTGTTCCGCTGAACTGTCCGAGGTACCTCCGGTCCCGCCCAGGGATGGCGGACCGGAGGTACGTCGTCAGCTCGCGATGGCGGCTGGTGTGAGCTCGGCGGCTGCCGACCAGCTCGCCACGGGCACGCCGTCGGGTCGGACAAGGAGCCCGCCGTCGGCGGCGATGCCGAGTGAGCGGGCGGCCAGTCGCGGGAGGGGTGCGACCGAGACGGGAGCGCGAACGCCGGACGTCAGGGCCGGCAGGCTTCGGTCCCCGTCGTCGTCGACGAAGAGCGTGAGCCCGTCGCCGACGAGGTCGAGCGTCGATGTAAGGCCTGGCTCGATCCATACGTGGCCGATCCGGCCGCCGAGATCGATGTCGAGCTCGGAGATGGCGTCGCGTCGCGTTCCGGACGGGTCGGCCGACCGGCCGACGTTGTGGACAACCGGTCCTCGACGCTCGGCTTCGTAGGTCTCCAGCAGCGACTCGGGGGCCCAGCCGCGGCGCACCCAGCCCAGCTTCCAGCCGAGGTCATATGCGTCCGCGACGGCGATGTTGAGCCCGGTGCCGCCGCGAGGCGTCACCCGATGGGCCGCGTCCCCGACCAGGAACACCCGCCCCTCCGAAAAGCGCTCCGCCACCTGCGCCGCAGAGGTGAACCACCCCATCCGCTCCAGACGGACATCGAGTCCGGGCACCCCGGCCACCCGGCGGATGTAGTCGCGCAGCTCCGACTCCGAGGGCCGCTCGTCGGGGCCGATGTCGATGCCGGTCTGCAGCCCGAACAGCCAGCGATCGCCCTGACCAGCTGGCAGCAGGACGCCGGTCGAACCCGGCTCGCTGACGAAGTACAGCACGTGGCGGTGTGGACCGAGCACGTCCCACAGCGGGGCTCGGAACTCCACGCGCAGTCCGTTGAGGACGTCGTCGGCACCGGAGAGCTCGATGCCCAGCCCAGTGCGTACGGCGCTATATGCTCCGTCGGCGCCGATGACGTAGTCCGCGCGGATCCGGCGGGACCCACCCGTGGCATCGCGCACCGTCAGCACGGCACCGTCGACACGGGCGGCCAGATCGACCAGCTCGACACCGCGCTCGACGCCGACCGTCGGAAACGACATCACGTGGCGGAGGAGGATCGCCTCGAGGTGGTCTTGGGCGACTGCGGCAGCGTGGGTCGGGCTGACGATCGCGCTCTGCGCGGCGGTCGGATAGCCGACCGCGATCGCAGTCCCCTCTTCCGCTCGGGCCGCTGTCGGCATCTGGAGCATCGTCATCTCGACGTCGTCGGCGCCGGCGAGGATCTCGTCCTCCAGGCCCCACGATCGCAGCATCTCCATCGTGCGCACGCTGAGCACGGTGGCCCGCGGCAGCGACGAGCCGGTCGGGCGTTTCTCGATCAGTCGAACCCCTACACCGGCTCTGGCCAGGGTGATCGCGGCAGTCAGGCCGGCCGGCCCCGCGCCGACGACCACCACCTCATGCGTTTCCATCGGAGTACCTTTCATAAGACAAGTTGTCTTTCGATAGACAGTATGTCTTTCATGAGTCGCACTGTCAAATGAAATGTGCAAGGATGGAGCCGTGCCCAAGCGCAAGTACGAGCAGAAGCTCCGTGCCGACGCAGCGGAGCAGACCCGCCGGCGCATCCTGGAGGCGGTTGCCGACCGGCTGCGCACTGCCCCCGGCGAGCCGGTGAGCATGGACAAGGTCGCCCAGGCCGCGGGCGTCGCGCGGTCGACGATCTACGTCGTGTTCGACTCGCGGGCTGGGCTCTTCGAGGCGTTCGTCGCCGACCTGTACGAGCGCACCGGCCTCACCCGCCTGTCCGAAGCGGTCGACGTCCCGGATGTTCGTCAGCATCTGCGCGGCGGCCTCCTGGCTGCGAGCCAGATGTTCGCAGCCGACATCGAGATCTACCGGGCGTTGTTCGGCATGTCCCGGATCAACCCGGACTCAGTCGGCGGCGCCGTCAACAGCATGGAGGATGGCCGCCGCGGCGGCATGGAGTACCTCGCGAAGCGCCTCGACGAGGAGGGAGCGCTGCGCGACGACGTGACCCGCGAGCGGGCCATCGACGTCCTCTGGGTGATCACCGCCTTCGAGACCTTCGACCTTCTCTACGGCGGCCGAGGGCTTCCGGTCGAGGAGACCGCCGAACTCCTTGCCACCACAGCCGAACGCGCACTCTGCCGCTAACGGTCAGGGCGAGGTCACCAGCCGGATCAGGTGATCGCTGAGCCGGGCCCGCTCGTCGGCGTCCAGATGAGTCAGCCGCACCTCGAGTACCTTGGCGCTCGCCGCCCGCCCACGCCGCATCAACTCGACGGACGGCGGCAGCAGGTACAGCAGATGGGTGCGTCGGTCGGTCTCCGACCGGCGGCGCTCGACGGCTCCGAGCCGCTCGAGGTCGTCGGCCATCTGGACGACAGTCGCGCCGCTGACGCCGAGCGCCTGGGCGAGCGTCGCCTGGGAGACCGCGCCCAGCGACTCCAGGGCGACCATGAATCCCATGAACCGGGGCTCCATGCCGAGCGGCTCCAGCGCCGCCGCGAACTCCCGGCGCATCAGCAGGTGCGCCCGCGTCACCAGGAAGGCGATGCTCTCCAGCAGCGGCTCCGGCGTCTCGGGCGCCAGCTCGCCCTGCTGGATCCGGCGCAGCAGGTCGCGGAAGTCCTCACGCTGTTCGAGCGTGAAGCTGCGGGTCACCTCGTCCTCGAGATCCTCCACATGCCGGCGCCACTCGCGGGCCGTGGCGGCGCCCGCCGGGGTGCGTACCAACGCATAGGAGCGGCGGTCCGCCGGGTTGCGGGTACGGGTCACCAGCCCCTGCGCGGTGAGGTCGGTGGCGACCCGCGCCATCGTGGTCCGGCTGACGCTGATCGTCTCGGCGAGCGCCTGCTGCGAGCGGCTGACGCCCCCGGACAACGCGAGCAGGGCGGCGTACGCGTGCACGTCGACGCCGGACGGCAGCGTCTCGTCGACGGCCACTCCCACCCGGGCGGCGGCCCGCCAGAACAGGTGCCCGAGGTGCACGGCGAGCGCAGGTAGCAGGGTCCGGCTCTCCCCCGCCTTGCCGCCAACTCGGTCTTGACCTGCTCCCACAGCGGCGTATCGTACCGAAGGTAATCGTTAGGTAGTTGATCATTAGCCCCGGGGATGAGGATGACCGAGACTGCCCCGAGCGGCAAGTGGTGGACCCTGGTCGCAGTATGCACCGGCGTCTTCATGCTGCTGCTCGACATCACGATCGTGAACGTCGCGCTGCCCGACATCCAGAGTGAGCTCGACGCCTCGCTCTCCGACCTGCAGTGGATTATCGATGCCTACGCGCTGAGCCTGGCCGCCCTGCTGCTGACCGCGGGATCGCTCGCTGACCTCTACGGCCGCCGACTGGTCTTCGTGATCGGGACCATCCTGTTCACGGTGGGCTCGCTGCTGTGCGGCGCCGCGCCGAACATCGAATTCCTCACGTATGCCCGGGCCGCGCAGGGCATCGGCGGCGCCGCGATGTTCGCGACCGCGCTCGCCCTGCTCGGCACGGCGTATGTCGGCCGCGACCGCGGTGTGGCGTTCGGGGCGTTCGGCGCGACGACCGGCGTCGCCGTAGCGGTCGGCCCAGTGCTCGGCGGCGTCCTGGTCAGCGGCCTGTCGTGGCGGTGGATCTTCTTCGTCAACCTGCCGATCTGCCTGGTGGCGCTGGCGATCTCGTTCACTAAGGTGCAGGAGTCGCAGGACCCGCGGGCCGGCCGGCCGGACTGGATCGGCTTCGTCACCTTCTCCCTCGGCCTCGGCGCGCTCGTCTACGGGCTGATCGAGGCGGGCCGCACCAGCTGGGGCGACAGCACCGTCGTGGTCTCGTTCATCGTCTCCGCGGTGATGCTCGCGGCGTTCGTGGTCAGTCAGGTGGTACAGACGCACCCGATGTTCGACCTCGGCCTGCTCCGCAAACCGACGTTCACCGGCGGGCTGGTCGCGGCGTTCGGCATCTCCGCGTCGATCTTCTCCCTGCTGACCTACATCGTGATCTACATCCAGAACGTGCTCGGCTACTCCGCCATCGAGACCGGCGTACGGGTGCTCGTACTGTCGGCGGCGATCTTCGTGGCCTCGGGCCTCGCCGGCCGGCTCACCGGTCACGTCTCGGCGCGCTGGCTGATCGGGCCCGGCTTCCTCGTGCTCGGCGTCGGCCTGCTGCTCATGCTCGGCATCCAGACCGACTCGTCGTGGACCCACCTGGTTCCGGGCCTGATCGTGTGCGGCATCGGCATTGGGTTCATCAACCCGCCGCTGGCCTCGACCGCGATCGGCGTGGTCAGCCCGGACCGCGCCGGCATGGCCTCCGGGGTGAACTCGACCTTCCGCCAGGTCGGCATCGCCACCGGCATCGCCGCGCTCGGCTCCATCTTCAGCCACCAGGTCGCCGACGGAATCACCTCGTCACTCGCCGGGACGCCGGTCGCCGACCAGTCCGGCCGGATCGCCGATGCCGTCACCGGAGGGCAGGTCAATTCGGCGCTGGCGGCCGCGCCCCCCGACGCACGACCCACGATCGCCGACGCAGCGGTGTCGAGCTTCGTCGACGCGCTCAACCACATCGGGCTGATCGCCGCGGTCCTGGCGTTCGTGTCGGGCGTGCTCTGCCTCGTGTTGATCCGCGACAAGGACTTCGTGGTGCACGGTCCGGCTGCGGCGCAGGAGGAGGCCGAGCCGACCACGGTGGCGTGAGTCCCGTTTGGCGTGATCCGGATCGGGGTACGCGGATGCGATACGACCGATCGTGAGGAGCACCGCAATGGCGCAAGCGGCTGAGCAGTACGACGTACGCCGGGAGATACTTGACATCCTGCTGACCAATGTGGCGAACGACCGGCACCCATCGGCGACGATGATGGACCTCATCGAACAGCTGATCGGCCCGGAGGAGCGTCCGATCTATGTCAAGGTGCTCCTCGACAAGCTCCGCCAGGACCGTCATCCCAGCATCCCCATGATGCGGCGGATCATGGCACTGGGCTGACGGCTGCGGGTCGTACCCGCGTGCGCGGGCGTCCCACGATCCGCACCGCGCCGGTCGCCTCCCGCCCCGACTCAGGGGTCGACCCTGAGGCTCCTCAGGGGTACGTCCCGGGGTCGGGGTCAGCGGCTTCCCCGATGTGCGACCACCGGCCCGCTCGACAGGGTGGGACGCATGATCAAGGTCGAGTCCCTCACCAAACAGTACGGCGGGTTCACCGCCATCGACGACGTCACGTTCACAGCGCGGCCGGGTCGCGTTACCGGCTTCCTGGGCCCGAACGGAGCCGGCAAGTCCACCACGATGCGGATCGTCGTGGGTCTCACTCCGGCGACGTCCGGGTCTGCCGAAGTCAGTGGGCGTCGGTTCGCCGATCTGCCCAACCCGGGTCTCGAGGTCGGTGTCCTCCTCGACGCCTCCGCCCAGCACGCCGGACGTACGGGCCGCGAGATCCTCACCGTCGCGCAGCGGACGATGGGCCTCCCTTCGCGCCGCGTCGACGAGATGTTGGACCTGGTGAGTCTGAGCAAGACCGAAGCCGGGCGCCGGGTCGGCAACTACTCCCTCGGCATGCGCCAGCGGCTCGGCATCGCGACCGCGCTGCTCGGCGACCCCGAGGTCCTGATCCTCGACGAGCCCGCCAACGGGCTCGACCCGGCCGGTATCCGCTGGATGCGCGACCTGCTCCGCGGGTTCGCCGACCGTGGCGGCACGGTGCTGCTCTCCTCACACCTCCTGCACGAGATCGAGGTGATCGCCGACGACCTGGTCGTGATCGGCGAGGGCCGGATCGTCGCGCAGGGCACCAAGGCCGAGTTGCTCGCCTCCGCCGGCACGCTCGTCCGTACGCCGGACGTCCACGTACTCGCCACCGCACTCACCGAGTCCGGTCTGGCACACGTACCCAGCGCAGTCGCCGGGAGCGACGACGCGCTCCGCGTCGAAGCCGAGCCTGAGCTCGTCGGCAAGGTCGCGCTCGACGCACGAGTCCCGCTCGTCGAGTTGCGCGCCGCCGACGGCGCCGGCCTCGAGGAGATGTTCCTCGAGCTCACCGCAGAGACCCAACGTGACCAGAACCCAGAAGGAGCAGCAGCATGACCACCGTCGCCGTCGAGCTCGAGGCACCACGCGCCGCGCGACCGGCACCCGCCCCCATCCCGTTCTCCCGGCTCGCCTCGGTCGAGCTGAGGAAGTCCTTCAACACCCGGTCCGGCTTCTGGCTGATGGCCAGCATCGCCATCACCGCCTTCATCGCCACGGCCGCGACCGTGGCGTTCGCTCCCAATGACGAGCTCACCTACGAGTCGTTCGCGACCGCGATCGGCTTCCCGATGTCAGTACTGCTGCCCGTGATCGCGATCCTCTCGGTCACCAGCGAGTGGAGCCAGCGCAGCGGGCTGACGACGTTCACCCTCGTCCCCCACCGCAGCCGCACCATCTTGGCCAAGGGCGTGGTCGCGATCGGGATCGCCGTCAGCTCCAT
>DATFRX010000108.1:0-2709 GCA_035262905.1 Nocardioidaceae bacterium | reverse complement strand
TCCGCGTCGGTCAGCTCGCCGCGCTCCGGGATCGACCCGACGTTCTTCGCGATCATCGACACGGTCCGGTTCACCAGGTTGCCCCACGTGTTGACCAGCTCGTCGTTGTTGCGCCGGACGAATTCGGCCCAGGTGAAGTCGGTGTCCTGCGTCTCGGGTCCGGCGACCGCGATGAAGTAGCGCAGTGCATCGGGCCCGTAGCGCTCCAGCACGTCGCGTACGTAGATCACGACCGAGCGGCTGGTCGAGAACTGCCGGCCTTCCATCGTGAGGAACTCGCTGCTCACGACCTCGGTCGGCAGGTCGAGCGTGCCGTACTGGCCCGGGCTGCCGCCGTAGTCGCCGCGGCCGTCGTACCCGAGCAGCTCCGACGGCCAGATCTGCGCATGGAACGTGATGTTGTCCTTGCCCATGAAGTAGTAGGACAGCGCGTCGGGGTCGTTCCACCAGGCCTGCCACGCGTCCGGGTCGCCGCTGCGCCGGGCCCACTCGATCGACGCCGAGAGGTAGCCGATGACGGCGTCGAACCAGACGTACAGCCGCTTGTTCGGGTTGTCGCGCCAGCCGTCGAGCGGGACCGGGATGCCCCAGTCGATGTCGCGGGTCATGGCGCGAGGGCGGACGTTCTCCAGCAGGTTGAGGCTGAACTTGAGGACGTTCGGCCGCCAGTCGGTCCGGGTGCGCAGCCAGTCGCCGAGCGCGTGCGACAAGGCCGGCAGGTCGAGGAAGAAGTGCTCGGTCTCGACGAACTCCGGCACCTCGCCAGTGATTCGGGATCGCGGATTGATCAGGTCGGTCGCGTCGAGTTGGTTCCCGCAGTTGTCACACTGGTCGCCGCGGGCGGCGTCGTAGCCGCAGATCGGGCAGGTGCCCTCGATGTACCGGTCCGGCAGCGTCCGCCCGGTCGACGGCGAGATCGCGCCGAGCGTCTCCTTCGCGATCATGTACCCGTTCTTATAGAGCGTCGAGAACATCTCCTGCGCGACCGCATAGTGATTGCGCGTCGTGGTCCGCGTGAACAGGTCGTACGAGAGCCCGAGGGCGTGCAGGTCCTCGACGATCACCCGATTGTACCGATCGGCCAGCTCGCGCGGCGTCACGCCCTCCTGCTCGGCCTGGACGAGGATCGGAGTGCCGTGCTCATCGGTGCCGCTGACCATGAGCACGTCGTTCCCGGCCATTCGCATGTAGCGGCTGAAGACGTCCGACGGGACGCCGAATCCGGAGACATGACCGATGTGGCGGGGGCCGTTGGCGTAGGGCCAGGCCACCGCGGTGAGCACGTGGCGCGACATGTTGTCGATCCTATGGAGGTACGGCTAGCGCGGGTGGGCGTGCTCACGCTGTGGCCGGCGTCGGCGGGACCCGATGTTGGCGTGAGATGCAGGATTTGCGCCGTCGGAATCCTGAATCTCCCGCCAACTCTTGCCTGCTTACGGGTGGAGCTGGATCTCGGCCGAGTGCCCGACGCTGCCGGCGAGCTTCGCATCCCTGGTCAGGAACGGCAGTTCGAGTCGCTCGGCAAGGGCGACATAGAACGCGTCGTACGCCGTCAGGTTGTGACGGAGTCGAAGCACCAGCTCCTGATAGGAGTCCATCGGATGCCGGACAATCCGAAGCGCGTGGTAGTCCGAAAGCATCTGGCCGGCCCGCTCCGGCGCCAGCTTGTGGCCGAGCAACAGACCTCGGATCCCACTGGCGACCTCCGCATCGATCAGGTGCGGCGCGTGCAATATCCGTGGCTCGGCCAGTCGCTTGCGGAGCACTTCGTCGGCCTGACGGTTGGCGAGCAGCACCAGCACGAGTGACGCGTCGACGACATAGGTCATCGGCGACCTTCGTGGATCGCGTCCAGGATCTCCTCGTCGCTGACATCCACCGGCGCCCGCTCCGCGATCTGGTCGACGACCTCGGAGATGGTGGGTTGCGCCGCATCCTGACTGAGCAGATCCCGTACGTAATGCGACAGGGACATGCCCTGCGCGGCGGCTCGCTCGCGGAGTTTGGCGAGCACGTCGGCCGGCATGTCTCGTACCTGCAGAATCGTGGTCGGCATATGGCCATGCTATCAGCGTTCATGAACTCTGCATGAACCGCCGTTGGTCCGCCCGAATGTTGGCGTGAGATGCAGGTTTTGCGCCGCCGGAATCCTGAATCTCACGCCAACTCTCGCCGCAGCCCGGCGGGTTTGTCAGCCTCAGCCGCGATGCGCAGCGTCGTACACGTCGCGCCGCCGGACGCCGGTCGACCGGGCCACCTCGGCGATCGCATCGCGTCGGGACATGCCGTCGGCCTCGAGTGCATCGACCCGGGCCGCCAGGTCGGCTGCCGACGGGGCCGGATGCGCACTCGGATCGGCGCCCGCGACGACCAGGGTCACCTCGCCGAGCACGCCTGTCTCGGCCCACGCGGCGAGCTCATCGACGGACCCCCGGCGGACCTCCTCATGGACCTTGGTCAACTCGCGACACACCGCGACCCGCCGGTCGGCTCCGAAGACCTCTGCCATCGCCGCCAGGGCGGCCGCGGTGCGTCGCGGGGCCTCGAAGAACACCATCGTCCTCGGCTCGGCAGCCAACTCCTCGAGCCGTCGACGCCGCTCACCCGGCCGACGCGGCAAGAATCCCTCGAAGCAGAACCGATCGACCGGCAGACCCGAAACCGCCAATGCCGCCAGCACCGCCGACGGCCCGGGCAGCACCCTGATCG
>DATFRX010000107.1:0-13813 GCA_035262905.1 Nocardioidaceae bacterium | reverse complement strand
GGCCGCGACGGCTGCCGGATCCCGATCCCCTGGGCCGACGCCGCGCCGCCCTTCGGCTTCGGCCCCGACGGATCGGCGCCCTGGCTCCCCCAGCCGGTCGCGCTCTGGAGTGGCCTGTCGGTCGCGTCGCAGGACGGTGATCCGGAGTCGACCCTGGCGCTGTATCGATCTGCCCTGCGGCTGCGACGCGAGTTGGTGCCGGACCTCGGCGACCGGGTCTCGCTGGTGGACCGTGGCGTCGCCGACGTCTTCGCCTTCGCGAGGAGTGCGGCGGCGCCGGACCGTCCGGTGTTGGTGTGCGTGGTCAACTGCGGCGCCGCCGCCGTCCCGGTCGACGACCTCGGCGAGCCGATGCTGACCAGTGAGCCCGACGCAGTCACCGACGGCGCGCTCGCACCCGACACCGCGGGATGGTTCCGGACCGGCTGACGATCGGCGGCCGCGCTTCCTCGTACGACGGCACAATCGCGCAAGCTCGCGAGTGGATAGGCCGGTGAATCGCCACCAGCGAAATCTCTTGTGCAGCGGCGGCCTGAGCCGTAGCGTCGGGCGTACACGGGAAGGAGGTGGTCCAGTACATGTATGACTCTTGGACTCGTGAGGTGGCTGTCCGCTAGCCGCCGCTGCGTGGGTTCACCGCGGTAGCGGTAGCGCAAACCCAGGCAGTCACCCGACCCGCAGGGGCCGAACCTAGTCCGATCGGTGCAGTCACGGCTGCGTATGTAGTCGTGCCCGCAAAAACCCCTGCGGGTCGTTTCATGTCCGCATCCCGATGGCGTACGGGCGCTACGGCGCGAGGCGGGATCGCGTCCAACCGCCGTCGGTGCGCTCGTACCGCAGTCGGTCGTGCATCCGGCCGGTGCGCCCCTGCCAGAACTCCACCGCCGTCGGTGCCACGCGCCACCCACCCCAGTGCGGGGGCCGTGGGATCGGATCGACCGAGGCGAACCGCGACCCGACGGCGGCGTAGGCCCGGTCCAACTCCTCTCGGTCCGCGACGACCTGCGACTGCGGCGACGCCCAGGCGCCGAGCTGTGACTCGCGCGGGCGGACCGCGAAGTAGGCATCGGACTCCGACGCCGACAACTGCGACGCGGCGCCCTCGACCCGGACCTGGCGGCCCATCGGATGCCAGGCGAACACCAATCCGCATCGGGGCTCGGCCGCCAGCTCCTTCGACTTGCGCGACTCGTAGTTGGTGTAGAAGCAGAAGCCTTGCGCATCGAATCCCTTGAGCAGCACCAACCGTACCGACGGGGCTCCGTCGCGACCGGCCGTCGCCAGTGCCATGGCGTTCGGCTCGTGCAGGCCGGAGGCGACTGCCTCGTCGAGCCAACGGGCGAACAACGCGATCGGATCGTCGCCGGCGGCCGACTCCTCGAGGCCCTCGTCGGCATAGTCGGCTCGCAGCCGAGCCAGTCGATCCGCGTTCACGGGCCCGAGGCTAGCCCCACCGTGCCGAGTGTTGGCGCACAACCGCAGGTCCCGAGGAGAGTCGGCGCAACTTCGCACCAACACCCGACAAGCCGCCGCGCCGATCCACCCCGCACCGGCGCGAATGCGACCAAAGCCCCTGGACCGTCCGGACGCGGTCGGTCAGGATGTCCCGACCAGCGCGCACAATCATCTTGAACATCTTGAGGGGAGTGACGCGATGGCGGAGGTCAAAGGCGGTCTCGAAGGGGTAGTCGCGTTCGAGACCCAGATCGCCGAGCCGGACAAGGCAGGCTCGGCGTTGCGCTACCGGGGAGTCGACATCGAAGAGCTCGCCGGCCGGGTGCCGTTCGAGAAGGTGTGGGGACTCCTGGTCGATGGCGCATACGAGCCCGGACTGCCCCCGGCCGAGCCGTACCCGATCCCGGTGCATTCCGGCGACATCCGGGTCGACGTGCAGAGCGCGATCGCCATGCTGGCTCCGGCCTGGGGGATGCGGCAGCTCTACGACATCGACGATCAGACGGCCCGCGAACACCTCGGCCGCTGCTCGGTCATGGTGCTGTCGTACGTCGGGCAGGCGGCCCGAGGCGTCGGGCGTCCGATGGTGCCGGAGTCGGAGGTCGACAAGGCCGCGACGATCACCGAGCGGTTCCTGACCCGATGGCGCGGTGAGTCGAATCCGGCCCACGCACGCGCGATCGACGCCTACTGGACGTCGGCCGCCGAGCACGGCATGAACGCGTCGACCTTCACCGCCCGAGTCGTGGCGTCGACCGGTGCCGATGTGGCGGCCAGCCTGTCCGCCGCGATCGGGGCGATGTCAGGGCCGCTGCACGGCGGAGCGCCGGCCCGCGTGCTGCACATGATCGAACAGGTCGAGCGCACCGGGGACGCCGCCGCGTACGTCCGGTCCGAGCTCGACGCCGGTGAGCGGCTGATGGGCTTCGGGCATCGGGTCTATCGCGCCGAGGACCCGCGGGCCCGGGTGCTGCGACGGACGGCGCGCGAGCTCGGTGCGCCGCGCTACGAGATCGCCGAGGCGCTGGAGGCGGCGGCGCTGGCGGAGCTCCGCGAACGGCGGCCGGACCGGGTGCTGGAGACCAACGTCGAGTTCTGGGCGGCGATCGTGCTCGACTTCGCCGAGGTGCCGGCCCACATGTTCAGCGCGATGTTCACCTGCGCTCGCACCGGCGGGTGGGCCGCGCACATCCTGGAGCAGAAGCGCACCGGCCGGCTGGTCCGTCCCAGCGCGAGCTACGTCGGCCCATCGAGTCGCGCGGCCGAGGAAGTCGCCGGTTGGGACCCGGCGTGGGCCAAGGGAGACTAGACGGGCGGACCTGACAGAATGGCGCCGCCGACAGCGTGGTCGCCGGCCCGAACCCTCGACTTTGTGAGGCACGCGTGAGCGACGTTCTTTCTCTCCCCGACAGCATCAAGCCCCGAGACGGTCGCTTCGGATCCGGGCCCTCCAAGGTTCGCAACGAGCAGCTCGACGCGCTCCGGACGAAGGGCCGCGCCGTCATGGGCACGTCGCACCGCCAGGCCCCCGTACGCAGTCTGGTCGGTCGCCTCCAGGGCGGTCTGACCCAGCTGTTCGACCTCCCGGACGGCTATCGGATCGTGCTCGGCAACGGCGGAGCGACCGCGTTCTGGGACATCGCCTGCTTCAACCTGATCAAGGTGCGGTCGCAGCACCTGACCTTCGGTGAGTTCTCGGCCAAGTTCGCCACCGCCGCCGACAAGGCGCCGTTCCTCCTCGAGCCGACCCTGGTCGATGCCGAGCCGGGAACCCGGCCGGAGCCGTACGCCGAGAAGGACGCCGACGTCTACGCGTGGGCGCAGAACGAGACGTCGACCGGTGTGATGGCGCCGGTGCATCGGGTCGAGGGCGCCAACGACGACGCGCTGGTGCTGATCGACGCCACGTCGGGCGCCGGCGGACTGCCGGTGGATCTCAACCAGGTCGACGCCTACTACTTCGCGCCGCAGAAGTGCTTTGCCTCCGACGGCGGCCTGTGGATCGCGATCCTGTCGCCGGCCGCGATCGCACGGGTCGGCCAGATCAACGGCATGGGCCGATGGATCCCGGCGTTCCTCGACCTGACGACGGCGATCGACAACTCGGCGAAGTACCAGACGTACAACACGCCGGCGCTGGCGACGCTGTTCCTGATGGCCGAGCAGGTCGACTGGTTCAACGAGCAGGGCGGCCTGAAGTGGGCGGTCGACCGGACCACCGACTCGTCCGACCGGCTCTACGGCTGGGCCGAGCGAACCGGCTACACGACGCCGTTCGTCGAGGACACTGACAACCGTTCGCTCGTCGTCGGCACGATCGACTTCGACCGGAAGGTGGACGCCCGCGCCGTGGCATCGTCCCTGCGGGCCAACGGCATCGTCGACGTCGAGCCATACCGCAAGCTCGGACGCAACCAGCTCCGGGTCGGGATGTACCCCGCGGTCGACCCGGCCGACGTCGAGGCGCTGACCGCCTGCATCGACTACATCGTCGAGCGGCTCTGACGCTCCGCGCGTCTGGTTCCTCGCGACCGGCGCCCTCGTCGGGCCCACAGCCAGCCGCCGCCGAGCAGTACGAGCGCCGCGCCCGAGGCGACGACCCAGCCGCGTGAGATCCCGCCGTCGTCTCGTGACGATGACGCCGTCGGCGGCGACAGTGATCCGGAGGTGTCCCGGTCGGGTCCGTCATGCAGCCGACGCCACTCGTGGCGCGGGACCTTGACCTGGATGATCGGCGACGGCAGCTTCTCGGTCCCGATCAGCACCGATCGGCCGCCGTTCCAGGCGGCCAGCGACTCGCTCTGCGGCATCCGGGGCGTGTCGATCGAGCCGAGCTTGTGCCAGCCCGGGATGGAGTAGACGGCGATGTCGATGTACGTCCGGAGCAGCACCGCGTCGCCGTCCGGCAGGTACGCCCCGTCGGTCACCATGCCGGGCGTGTTGACGTCGATCGAACGGGCCAGGTTGACCCGGTTCTCCCGCAGGTGTTTCGGCAACCGGTACACGCCCCCGGCGAGCAGGTTCTTGGTCACGATCGACATGCGGCCGGTGGCCGGATCGACCAGCAGCGTCTCCGCGTCGCTCGGCCCGTCGCTGTAGCGCACCCGGTAGACGTCCGGCGTGACGGTCGTGTCGCCCCGTCCCGGTTGGTCGATCGCGTACAGCGCCACGGTGCGGCGGTCGAAGTCGTTGTCCCCGATGTCGGCCACGTAGAGCCGGCCGTCGCCGCCGATCGCCATCGCTTCGGTATCCTCGGCCGCCACGTCGATGGTGGCGGTGCCGACCACGTCTCCGGTAGCAATCTCGATCACGTAGACCACGTTGGCGTTGCCGGAGTCGTTGATCGTGTACGCCAGGTGGGGGTCAGTTTTGCTCTGGACCAGGGCACTCGACTCGGGGATCCGCTCGTCGGTGATCGTCGACACCACCTTGTGGTCGCCCGCGTACGCCGGCTGAGCCGGACTCACGAGGGCAGCGCCGGCCACCGCCGCAGCCGCGACGGCGAGCCCCGCCCGTCTCACGAGGCGTCCTCCAGCAGTTCGGCCAGCCGGGGGCGAACTCCCCACTGCACCGTGAGCCTGGAGTACTCGGTCGCGACCTCCGGATCGCCGGCCGCGCCGGTGCGGACGGCTCGCAGCAGCGTGTTGCGCGGTGTGTGCTTCGAGTCGACGAACTCGACCACCTCGACCCGGTAGCCGTGCAGCCGCAGGAGGGCGGCGCGCATCGCGTCGGTCAGCGTGTCGGCCAGCCGCTCCCGGAGGATCCCGTGGCGCATCACCAGGCCGAACGGCGTGGGCGTCGGCGCCGAGCGCAGTCGGCGCTGCAGGTCGTGGTGGCAGCACGGGGCCGCCAGCACCAGCGACGCCTCCCACTCGACGGCCTTGGCGAGCGCGTCGTCGGTCGCGGTGTCACAGGCATGCAGCGCCAGCACCACGTCCGGGCGCTCCTCGACCTCGGTCGACGCGATGTCCCCGCGTACGAAGCGCAGGTCTTCACCGGCGCCGAGCTCAGCCGCCAGCTCACTGTTGCGCTGCCGGGCCTGCTCCTTGACGTCGACGCCGATAACCCGGACCGGCAGTCCTCGGACCGCGGTCAGCCAGCGATAGGCCGCGAACGTGAGATAGGCGTTGCCACAGCCGAGGTCGACGACGCGGAGCGGATCGTCCGCAGTCGGCGTGCGCACCTGGCCGGCCTCGATCGCGCCGTCGAGCGCGGCCGCCAGGATCCGGCAGAACTCCTCGATCTGGCGATACTTCGCCTGTCGCGACGGCTTTACCTTGCCGTCGCCGTCGGTGATCCCCACCGCGCGCAGGTACGGGTCGGAGGTGTCGAGCAGTCGCTGCTTCGGCTTATCGTGCCGGCGGGTTGGCGCACTGCCCTCGCGGGCGGCCTCGTGCACCTGCGCCTGGCCCTTCTTGGTCACGCGCAATTGCGTCACCGACTCGTCGGTCTCGACATGCCAGTTGCCGAACGGCTCGTCCAGCAGCTCCTTCAACGTGGTCTCGACGTCGCCGGACGACACGTTCCGCGTGAAGGCCTGGGTGTCGTCGTACGTCGTGATCTGCAGGTGTGCGCCAGCGGCCAGGTCGACCGGGCGTACCTCGACCCGCCGCCAGCGCGGAGTCTGGCCACGCCGGCGACCCGAGCCGATCGCACGCACCAGGTGCTCGGTGTCGAGCATCTGGGTGCGCAGGCGCGAAAGCGCCGGATCAAGGGGTTCTGGCACACATCAAGCCTGCCAGACCGACCCCAGCCACTAGCCGACGACCGCAGCGACCACCACGATCACCAGCAGCGCCACGAGCAGGCCCGGGATGATCAGGCGGCGGTAGCGCGGATGCACGGCGTCACCCTAGTCCGCGCCACTAGACCTCCCGCCGCAAGAGGTACTCGCCCAGCCGCTCGTGGTCGAACCGCCCGTCATGCCCGGGTCGCGAGGCCACCACGACGATCCGGTCCACGTCCCAGAACGGCCCGTGGTAGTCGGCAAGCGCGTCGACCAGCCCGCTCAGATCGCGCCGATCACGCGACCGGGCGAGGGTGAGGTGCGGCCGATAGCGGCGGCGGTCGGCGTCCCAGCCACTGCGGCGCAGCCGGGCGGCCAGGTTGCCCCGCAGCCCGACCAGCACGTGTTCGGTCGACTCGACCCCGGCCCACAGCATGCGTCCGCGACCCGGGGACGGGAACGCGCCGCCGCCACTGAGCCGCGCCGCCGTGGCCGGCCGACCGGCGGCACATCGGGCGACGACACGCTCGAAACGCTCCAGCCGGTCCGGGTCGACGTCGCCGTGGAAGGTGAGCGTGAGATGCCATTGATCGGCGCGGGTCCAGGTCAGCTCGCGGTTGCGACGGCGGAGCGCACCGACGACCCGGTCCAGGTCGGCCAGCGCTGCGGGCGATGGATAGAGCGCGGTGAAGACACGCACGGCCTCACGTTAGCGGCTGAGGGACTCAACCCATCGCTTCGGCGAGCCGCTGCCGGAATGCCTCGGCCAGCTCCTGTTCGCCGGTGACCGCGAGGGTGTCGGCGTCTCGACGCCCCCACAGCCACAAGAAGACGTCCTCAGGCGCGCCGGCGATCTCGATGCCGACCGGCCCGGTGTCGCCCTCGACGACCGTGACCTTGCGAAGGTCGGCCGTGACCGTCCAGGACCGGCCGCCGCTGGTCACCCGGATCCGGTCGTCGAGCGGGTAGTCGCTGTCGTACTCGTCCCACGACTCGCCGCCGAGCACCGCGCACAGCGCCTCGTCGATGCCGTCGGTGGCCAGCGGGCCGTCGATCGCGGTTGGTACGTCGTGCGCCAACTCGCCGTCGTAGCGATGGACGGCGATCTCCAGCGCCATCCGGCGATACCAGAAGCCGACGCTCTGCTCGGCGTCCCAGATCGTCTCGGCCGGCTCGTTCGGGTTGCGCGACTCCAACTCGGCCAGAATCGCGACGGTCGCCTCGTCGTACAGCTCGGCCGGATCGCGGTCGGCCAGCTCGGGCGGCGGCCACGGATCCGGCCGCGATCCGCTGCGCAACCACTGCACCTTGTGCAGGTAGACGTGGCCGACGTGGTCGAGCAGGTCCGCGACGGTCCAGCCGGGACAGGTCGGGACCTGGGCGTCCAACCCGAGCCGGCCCACCTCGGCGAGCCGCTCCGAGTCGGCGCGGATCAATCGCAGATAGACGTCGAAATCTAACCAGCCCGTACGCGGGTCCTGGATCGTCATGCCTCACACCTTCCCACGCGAGGCTGACGATCAGCGGGCCGGGATCAGCCGCTCTGCCTAGGCGCTCTCGGGCGCCCGCTCGCGCCCGGGACGACGCTGCAGGTGGCGGTCCCGGCGAGCGGTGATGTGCTGGACCGACTCGTGCGCAGCGGTGTCGCGCGAGGCTCGCCGGCCCTCGTCGCTCACGGGCAGTGCCGACTCGGAATCGCCGAGCGGATCGCGCGAGGCGACGGTGAGCGACAGGGGCCGGCCGGCCTCCCGGCGTAGGACGAGGCCGCCGCTGCGCAGGTAGGCGATCAGCGAGACTGCGATGCCGGCCAGCGTGATCAGGCCGCCGCCGACCAGCGTCGAGCGGGCACCGAGCACCTCGCCCATCCAGCCGATCAGCGGCGCACCGGCCGGCGTCCCGCCCATGAAGATCATCAGGTAGAGCGCCGCCACCCGGCCGCGCATCTCTGGCAGCACGGTCAGCTGGATCGTCGCGTTGGCGGTGGTGATCATCGTGAGCGCGAACAGACCCACGATCGGCAGGAACAGCGCGAACGTCCAGTAGCTCGGCATCAGGCCGAGCAGTACCTCGGCCACGCCGAAGATGATCGCCGCGCCGACGACAATCCGCAGCCGAGGGTGGGTACGCCGGGCCGCCAGCAGCGCGCCGGCGAGCGAGCCGACCGCCATGAACGAGCCGAGCAGGCCGTACTCCCCTGCGCCCTTGTCGAAGACCTCGGTGGCCATCAGCGCAGTCGTCATCTGGAAGTTCATGCCGAAGGTGCCGACGAAGAACACCGTCGCGAGCAACAGCAGCAGATCGGGTCGCGACCGTACATAGCGGACGCCCGCCCGAACGGCGCCGCGACCGCGCTCGGCCCGTTTCGACGGCTTCAGGGTGCGCGGATCCATCAGGCGCAGCGAGCAGATCACTGCCAGGTAGCTGACTCCGTTGATCAGGATCGCCCAGCCGGTCGCGCTCACGCCGGAGCCGAGGAGCGCGATCAGGCCACCGGCCGCGGCCGGGCCGATGATCCGGGCGGTGTTGAACGAGGCGGAGTTGAGGCCGACCGCGTTGGCCAGGTCGTCCGTGCCGACCATCTCGACGACGAACGACTGCCGGGCCGGCGCGTCGAAGGCGGTGCCGACGCCGAACAGGAGGGCCAGGACGTAGACGTGCCACGGCTGGGCCACGCCGGTGATCGCCAGGATGCCCAGTATCGAGGCGGGGACCGCCATCATCAGCTGGGTGGCGACGAGGACCTTCTGCTTGGGGAACCGGTCCGCCACGACGCCGGCCAATGGCGACAGCACGAGCATCGGCAGGAACTGCAGGCCGGTGGTGATGCCGAGGGCAGTGCCGCTGTTGGCGGTCAGCTGCAGAACGAGCCAGTCCTGGGCCACCCGCTGCATCCAGGTGCCCACGTTCGAAACGACGGCTCCGGCCGCATAGATGCGATAGTTGCGGACGCGAAGCGCTCTGAAGGTCGGACTCAAGCCGTCGCCAGCCTCTCCAGGATGACGGCGGCCTCACGCAGCACCGCACGCTCCCTGGGTTCGAGCTCCATCAGCCGCTTGGCCAGCCAGGCATCGCGGCGCTTGCGCTCGGCGTCGAGCAGCTGCCGACCGGGGTCCGAGACGCGCAAGAGCACCTGTCGGCGATCGGTCGGGTCCGGCTCACGGGCGAGCATGCCCATCTTCTCGAGGTAGTTGACCGTGCGGGTCATCGACGGCGGCTGCACGTTCTCGTGACGCGCCAGCGCGCCGAGCGTCAGCGGTCCGTTGCGCAGCAAAGCCCCGAGCGCAGACAGCTGCGTCGGGGTGAGGTCGGAGTGCCGCTCCTTGCGGAGCCGGCGCGACAGCCGCGAGACCGAGACCGCGAGTGAATTCGCCAGTCCAGCATGGGTACGGACCAGCTTTGCGGTGTCAGACTGCACGTCGTTAGCATAACTCATTACCTTTGCTAACGATAATCGGGGATGGGTTATTCCGTACCCCTGCTGCTCTCACGCTTAGCTGGCGCCGAGCCAGTTGCCGATCGGGTCGATGGCGAAGTAGACGACGAAGGCCAGCGCGACCACCCACATCAGCGGATGTACGGCCCGCAGGTTGCCCCGTGCGACCTTGAGCACCACGTACGAGATGAATCCGGCGCCGATGCCCGCGGTGATGGAGTAGGTGAACGGCATCAGCACGATCGTCAGGAACGCCGGAATCGCGATCTCGAGGTCGGTCCAGTCGATGTAGCGCACCTGCGACATCATCAGGAAGCCCACGATCACCAGCGCCGGAGTGGCGGCCTCGTTGGGTATCACCGAGACCAGCGGCGTCGTGAACGTCGCGACCAGGAACAACAGGCCGGTGACCACGCTGGCCAGGCCAGTACGCGCGCCCTCGCCCACGCCCGCGGCGGACTCGATGTAGGACGTGTTGCTGGACACCGAGGCGGCACCACCGGCGGCGGCAGCAACCGAGTCGACGACCAGGATCTGCTGCGACTTCGGCGGCATGCCCTCCTCGTCGTTGAGGCCGGCTTCGGCACCGATCGCGGTCATCGTGCCCATCGTGTCGAAGAAGTCGGCCAGCAGCAGGGTGAACAGGAACAACCCCGCCGTGACGATGCCGACGCTCTGGAACGACCCGAGCAGCGAGAACTCGCCGAGCAGCCCGAAGTCGGGACGATCGAAGATCTTGTCGGGCACCGCCGGGACGTTGAGGTTCCAGCCCTTCGGATTGACCACCTTGCCGCTGACCACCGTCGGACCGATATCGGCGATCCCCTCGACGATGATCGCGATGACCGTGGTCACGACGATGCCGATGAGCAGCGCACCCTTCACACCGCGCAGGTAGAGCGTCAGGGTGAGCAGCAGGCCGATGCAGAAGACGAACACCGGCCAGCCGGCGAGGGCGTTGTCGATTCCGAGTCCGATCGGCGGGGCGGACTGACCGGTGGTGCGCACCACACCGGCGTCGACCAGGCCGATCAGCGTGATGAACAGGCCGATGCCGGCCGCGATCGCGGATTTCAGCCCGGCCGGCACCGCCTGGAAGATCGCCAGGCGGAAGCCGGTGAGCACGAGGACCAGGATGATCAGGCCCTCGAGCACGATCAGCCCCATCGCGTCGGCCCAGGTCATGTCGGCGGCGATCGTGAACGCCACGAACGCGTTCAGACCGAGACCGGCCGCGAGCGCGATCGGGAAGTTCGCGACCACGCCCATCAGGATCGTGACGACACCGGCGACCAGCGCGGTGGCGGCGGCCACCATGACGAAGGCCTGCCCCTGGTCGGAACCACCCCCGATATAGGCCCCGGTCCCGTCCACCGCCTGGGACAGGATGATCGGGTTCAGCACGATGATGTACGCCATCGTGAAGAAGGTGACGAGTCCGCCCCGGAGTTCGCGGCCGACGGTGGAGCCACGGGCGGAGATGTCGAAGAAACGGTCGAGTCGGCTGGTCTGGACTTCAGTGGTGGTGGACGACGTGGTCATGGGTACTCCCGAGTCGAAGCGGGCATTCGCAGGATGTCAGAACGCCCGACGCGACGTCACGCCGTTGCCCATGATCTAACCTGGGGCGATGGCCCGGTCCAAGCACGGCCGAGAGCGCAAGCGGGGGTCCTCGCGATCCTCGTCGTCGTCCTCGTCTTCATCCCACTCTCATCGCACCGACCGCCGGGCCGACCGGAAGGCAGCCCGCCGGGCCGAGCGCGCCGCGCCGGCCGAGCCGGAGGAGCCGGCTGCGCCGCCCGAACGGACCATGCGCCCGCCGGATCATCGCGTCGACCGGCGCCCCGACCGGCCGGAGCCCAAGAAGCAACCGGAGCCGGAACGGCATCACATGGTCGCCGAGGTCGAGCCACTCGATGTCGACGGCGTACGCACGGTCGCGATCGGCTCGGTGATCTGGATCGTCGCCTTCGTCGCCATGCTGCCGTTCATCGGCACGCTGCGTGACCACGACAAGCTTTCGTGGCTGTGGATCTGCATCGCGGGCTTCGGGCTCGGCCTGATCGGGCTGGAGTACTGCCGCCGCCGACGCCGGCTGCTCACCGAGGAGCCGGACCGGCGACGCACCGAGGCCAGTCGGTTCGGCGCCGCCGGCAACTGACCGATCCACTGGCGGTAGCCAAATCGCGAAACACGCCGGCGTGTTTCGCGATTTGCCTACCCTCAGGGGACGGGTGGTTAGAAGACGGTGAGCTCGTCGGCGGCGAGGGTGTCGAAGACCGGCGGCGGCAGTTCGGTGGCCCGCGGCGAACGCGACGACGCGGTCTCGGAGTGCGCACCGCAGCCGTGGTCGAACGCCACGACTCGGCCGTCGTCCGGCGCCGACTCGTTGGCGCAGACGCCGAAGACGGTCGACAGCGGACCGGCGATCGGCACCAGGAACCCGCAGGTCCGGCATGGCGCCGGCGCCGCCTGGGCGTGTTCGGAATCCGGACCCTGCGATCCGTCGTACCACCGCTGGGCGGCGGAGTCACGTCCGTCGAGCGAGAGCACGCGGGATCGCCCCAGACCGATCTCGTCGGCGATCGGGCGCACCGACGTCTCGTCGACCAGGTCGTCGGCGAGCTCGTCGCCACTCAGCCACGACGGGACGAGCCGAGGGTCGTCCTCGTCCGGCGGCAGCAGGTCGCCGGGCCCGAGATCGCCGGGCTCCACCCGCTCCCGATAGGGCACCCACTCCGGCGCGACTACGGCGACCGGACCGGGCAGCAGCACGATCTCGTTGACCGTCACCGAGCGCTGCCGCGACGCGCGGGTCACGACCACAGACCAGCGCCAGCCGCGATAGCCGGCGCGTAGGCACTCGAACTGATGGCTCAGCGCCCGCTCGCCCTCGACCTCGTAGCCGAGGTGGTCGCCCACGTCCTCGGCGTCGACCGCGGCCAGGAGGGCCTCTCGCGCGGCGTCGGCCGCGTCGCGGCAGGTGGCGTCGGCGCGGGCCCTTCGGGATGACGTCGTCACCACACAATTGTCCCCCACCGGAGCGCCCGGGCGAAATCGGTATCCGCCTACCCGGATCGCTGTCACGTCGTGCGGCAGGATGGTGACCGTGAGCGAGTGAGGGGAGTTCGCGAGCGAGCTGGCACGCGAGCCATTCGACGTCGCGGCCCCCCACCTGGTGGACCAACGCAGCGAGGAGGACCGTGAGCCAGCCCGGGGACAATCGGCGAGGCGAGCCGCCGCACGGCTCGTCCGGCCCGCCGTACTCGACTCCCCAAGGCGGTCCACGCGAGCCCGAGCCCGGCAAGGCCAGCCGGGCCGCCCACGCGACCGGCCGAGCGGCGAAGAAGAGCGTCGAGACCGCCCGCCGGATCACCAACGCTCACGGCGCCGGCGAGAGCGGCCTGGCCCGGCTGCTCGAGGCACACGCGTTCAACACCGCCGGCGACGCCGCCGTCGCGGTCGCCCTGGCCGGCACGTTGTTCTTCTCGGTCCCAGGCGAGGAGGCCCGCAGCCAAGTCGGGCTGTTCCTGATCCTGACCATGCTGCCGTTCGCGATCGTGGCCCCGCTGATCGGGCCGTTCCTGGACCGCTTCCGGCGCGGCCGGCGCTGGGCGATCGGCGCCACGATGGCGATCCGCGCGTTCTGCTGCTGGGTGCTGGCCGGCGCGGTGGCCGACGAGTCGCTGTCGATGTACCCCGCCGCTCTCGGTGTGCTCGTCGCGTCCAAGGCGTACGGCGTGACCAAGGCGTCGGCGGTGCCGCGCGTACTCCCGGAGGGGCTCACGCTGGTCAAGGCCAACTCCCGCATCTCGCTGATCGGAACCGGCGCGGCCGTCCTGTCGGCACCACTCGCGGCCGGGTCGGCCCAGATCGGAGCCGAGTGGGCGCTGCGCTACGCGGCCGTGCTGTTCGTGATCGGGACCCTGCTGACCTTCCGGCTGCCCGCCAAGGTGGACTCCGCCGAGGGCGAGGAGCAGGTCGCGTTGTCGGCGATGCGCGGCAAGACGGTCGGCATGCGGGTCGGCATCACGCCGACCGTGGTCGGAGCTCTCCGGTGCAACGCGGGCGTCCGGTTCATGAACGGGTTCCTGATCATGTACATGGCGTTCGTCCTGCGGGAGAACCCGTTCCACGGCTGGGAGGACCACCCCACCTGGCTGCTGGCCCTGGTCATCGGCGCGGCCGGGGCCGGCAAC
>DATFRX010000106.1:0-10370 GCA_035262905.1 Nocardioidaceae bacterium | reverse complement strand
GAGACCACGCCGACCGAAACCACCAAGCCGACTGAGACGACGCCGACCGAAACCACGCCGACGGAGACGACCGAGACCACAGAGCCGACCGAGACGGCCAGCTGAACCTGGCCGGCTCGGGCATCACACGATGTAGCCGGGCTCCATCTCCGAGACCCGCTCGGCGAGCCGGACCGACTCCGACCACGCTTTGAAGGCCGGAGCGATCGGGTCGCCGAGTCCGGCCAGCCGGTCTGCCTCGGCATCGAGTTGCTCGATCAACGGCCGGAGTTCCGACGGCGAGACGTGCACACCACGCTCATCCGCGTCGGCCATCACGTGTGCCTGGGCGAAGAAGTCGGCGAGCTGCTTTCTTGCTCGCTGCTCCACTGGCACGATCATCCGGATCAGTACTTGCCAGACGATGCTGTCGTGCATGCCATGTTTTGTCGTGCGGTAGTCAGTCATGAGTCGCCTCCGGCGCGGGCTTCCGGTGCGGGTGTCTTCACGGTACGCCTCGGGCGGCCGCTGTGGGCGGCTTCGGACCCGTTCGCATCGACCGGTTAGGGAGGCATAGACTGACGCTGACGCGTTAGTGAAGTGATTCACAAACGCACGAGTATCGTACGCGTACTCCTGCACGCGAGGGATGGGCATGACCGGGATCACCGGAGAGGAGCGGCAGGCCGACGTCATCGTCGTCGGCGCCGGTCCTGCGGGTTCCGCGACGGCCTACTACCTGGCGCGGGCCGGCATTGACGTGCTGCTGCTGGAGAAGACGGCGTTCCCGCGGGAGAAGGTCTGCGGCGACGGCCTGACCCCGAGGGCCGTGCGCCAGCTGCTCCAGATGGGCATCGACGTCGAGTCGGCCGGCTGGATCAAGAACTACGGCCTGCGGATCGTCGGTGGCGGACAGCAGCTCGAGGTGGCCTGGCCCGACCTCTCCGAGTATCCGAGCTTCGGCCTGGTTCGCACCCGGATGGACTTCGACGAGATCCTGGCCCGGCATGCCCAGAAGGCCGGGGCCCAACTGCTCGAGCGGACGGCGGTCACCGATCCGGTGCTCGACGAGCGGACCGGCCGGGTGATCGGCGTCCAGGCCCGGCCCGTGGACGCTCCGTCGGCCACCAGCAAGGGGGGCCGCAAGGTCGGGGAGCCGACGACGTACACCGCGCCGCTGATCGTCGCGGCGGACGGCAACTCGGCCCGGCTACCGCTGGCGCTCGGGATGGCCAAGCGCGACGACCGACCGATGGGTGTCGCGGTCCGGACCTACTACGAGAGCCCGCGCCACGACGACGACTGGCTCGAGTCGTGGCTGGAGCTGTGGGACGGCGAGCCCGGACAGGGCAACCTGTTGCCTGGCTACGGCTGGATCTTCGGCGTCGGCGACGGCACCTGCAACGTCGGACTCGGGCTGCTCAACACGTCGGCCGCGTTCGGCAAGGTCGATTACAAGGAACTCCTGCGCCGCTGGCTCGAGCACATGCCGGAGGAGTGGGGCTTCAGCGAGCCCCATCGCACCAGCCCGATCCGCGGCGCCGCCCTGCCGATGGGGTTCAACCGCAAGCCGCACTACGACCGGGGCCTGCTGCTGGTCGGCGACTCGGGCGGCATGGTCAACCCGTTCAACGGCGAGGGCATCGCCTACGCGCTGGAAGCGGCCGAGATGGCCGCGGACGCGATCGTCCAGGCGCAGGGCCGACCCGAGTCCGAACGGGAGCGAGCGCTGCAGGCCTATCCCGCTGCGCTCGACGCAAGGTACGGGGGCTTCTACACACTCGGCCGCCTCTTCGTTCGCATGATCGGCAACCCGACGGTCATGAAGGTGGCGACCGATCACGGAATGCATCACCCGAGGCTGATGCGGTTCGCACTCAAGCTGCTGGCCAACCTGACCGACCCGCGCGGCGGCGACGCCTCCGACCGGATCATCAACGCCCTGTCGAAGGTGACGCCCGCGGCCTGACCCGACCCAAGTCAATACGGCACCGCTCACTAGGATGACGAGCCGGCCCCACGCCCGGCCCGAAATCACGCGGAGGGAGAAGGGAGCGCATCGACGTGGACCTCTATGTCCCGATACTCGCGCTCGGACTGTTGGCCGGCGGATTCGCCGTCTTCTCGGTCGTCGCGAGCTGGCTCTCCGGCCCCCGCCGCTACAACCGCGCCAGGCTCGACTCGTACGAGTGCGGCATCGAGCCGACACCGCAGCCGATCGGCGGCGGCCGGTTCCCGGTGAAGTACTTCATCACGGCGATGCTGTTCATCGTCTTCGACGTCGAGATCATCTTCCTCTACCCATTCGCGGTCGCCTTCGACCAGCTCGCCTGGTTCGGCTTCGTCGAGATGCTGCTGTTCGTCGGCACCGTGGCCCTCGCCTACGCCTACGTCTGGCGGCGCGGCGGCCTGGAGTGGGACTGAGGCCGAGAGGAGGTAGGCCATGGGCATCGAAGAGAAACTCCCCAGTGGGGTCCTGCTGTCGACCGTGGAGGGCGTTGCGGGTTACTTCCGCAAGGCGTCGCTGTGGCCGGCGACGTTCGGTCTGGCGTGCTGCGCCATCGAGATGATGACCAGCGGCGGACCGCGCTACGACCTGGGCCGGTTCGGCATGGAGGTCTTCCGCGCGTCGCCTCGGCAGGCCGACCTGATGATCGTGGCCGGCCGGGTCAGCCAGAAGATGGCGCCCGTGCTGCGGCAGATCTACGACCAGATGTCGAACCCGAAGTGGGTGCTCGCGATGGGCGTCTGCGCCAGCTCCGGCGGCATGTTCAACAACTACGCGATCGTCCAGGGCGTCGACCACGTCGTGCCGGTCGACATGTACCTGCCGGGCTGCCCGCCGCGGCCGGAGATGCTGATCGACGCGATCCTCAAGCTGCACGACAAGATCCAGCACTCGCCGCTCGGTGAGGACCGGGTGGCCGCGATCGAGGAGCGTGAGCACGCCGCCCTGACGGCGTCGACCACGTCGGACATGAAGGGTCTGCTGCGGTGACTGAGAACGAGTCGGGGGGCCCGGCCGACGAGGGCCGCGAGGACCTGCCCGCGACCCCGGAGTCGACCCAGCTGGAGGTCGTCGAGGTCCGCGAGGGCATGTTCGGCGCCGAGGGCACGGGTGACACGTCGGGCTACGGCCGGCTGCGTCGCCCGGTCGCGATGCCGGGACCGTCCCGCCGGCCCTACGGCGGCTGGCACGACGACGTGGCCGACCGGCTCGAGGCCGGATTCTCCGAGGTCGCGACGTCGAGCCCCGACGGCGGTCCGATCGAGAAGGTCGTCGTCGACCACGGTGAAATCACCTTCTACATCCGGCGACACCATCTGCTCGAGACCGTCAAGCTGCTGCGCGACGACCCCGAGCTCCGGTTCGAGTTCTGCAGCGGCGTGTCCGGCGTGCACTTCCCGGACGAGACGGGCCGCGAGCTGCATGCGGTCTACCACCTGCTGTCGATGACCCACAACCGCCGGATCCGGCTGGAGGTCGCCGCTCCCGACGACGATCCGCACATCCCCTCGGTGGTCGCGGTCTACCCGACGGCCGACTGGCACGAGCGAGAGACGTACGACTTCTTCGGCATCGTCTTCGACGGCCATCCGGCCCTGACCCGGATCCAGATGCCCGACGACTGGCCGGGGCATCCGCAGCGCAAGGACTACCCACTCGGTGGCATCCCGGTCGAGTACAAGGGCGCCACCATTCCGCCGCCGGACGAGCGGAGGTCATACGCCTGATGAGCGATCCCTACGCGAGCGCGACCGAGTCGTCCACCGGGACGGTCTTCACGGTCAGCGGCCAAGACTGGGACTCCGTGGTCTCCGGCACCAGCGAGTCCGGCGAGGAACGCGTCGTCGTCAACATGGGCCCGCAGCACCCGTCGACCCACGGCGTGCTCCGGCTGATCCTCGAGCTCGACGGCGAGACGGTGACCGAGGCCCGCTGCGGCATCGGCTACCTGCACACCGGCATCGAGAAGAACATGGAGTACCGCACCTGGACGCAGGGCGTCACGTTCTGCACCCGGATGGACTACCTGTCGCCGTTCTACAACGAGGCGGCGTATGTCATGGGCGTCGAGCGGCTCCTCGAGATCGACGACGACGTGCCGGAGAAGGCAACGGTCATGCGGGTGCTCCTCATGGAGCTCAACCGGATCTCGTCGCACCTGGTGGCGATCGCGACCGGCGGCATGGAGATCGGCGCCCTCACCGTGATGACGATCGGCTTCCGCGAGCGGGAGCTGGTGCTCGACCTGTTCGAGACCATCACTGGCCTGCGCATGAACCACGCATTCATCCGGCCCGGCGGCGTCGCGCAGGACATGCCGGACGGCTCGCTCGACCAGATCCGCGACTTCATCAAGCTGATGAAGAAGCGGCTGCCCGAGTACGCCGCCCTCTGCAACGCGAACCCGATCTTCAAGGGCCGCCTGGTCGACGTCGGTTACCTCGACCTGGCCGGCTGCCTCGCACTCGGCGCCAGCGGACCCGTCCTGCGGGCCACCGGCTACCCCTGGGACCTGCGGCGCAAGCAGCCCTACTGGGGCTACGAGGACTACGAGTTCGACGTCGTCACGTGGGACACCTGCGACTCGTACGGCCGGTTCCGGATCCGGCTGCAGGAGATGTGGGAGTCGCTGCGGATCGTCGAGCAGTGCGTCGACCGGTTGGCCGGACTCGAGGGCGCGCCGGTCATGGTCGCCGACAAGAAGATCGCCTGGCCGGCCCAGCTGCAGCTCGGCTCCGACGGCCTCGGCAACTCCGCCGAGCACATCAAGCACATCATGGGCGAGTCGATGGAGGCCCTGATCCACCACTTCAAGCTGGTGACCGAGGGGTTCCGGGTGCCGCCGGGCCAGGCGTACGGCGTCGTCGAGTCCCCACGCGGCGAGCTCGCCTGTCATGTCGTGTCCGACGGCGGCACGCGGCCGTTCCGGGCGCACTTCCGCGATCCATCGTTCGTCAACCTGCAGTGCACGTCGGTGATGGCCGAAGGTGGCATGGTCGCCGACGTCATCGTCGCCATCGCGAGCATCGACCCGGTGATGGGAGGTGTCGACCGGTGACCGAGCCGACCTCCGGCAAGGCCGAGGCCGACGAGCCGAAGCTGTCCAGCCAGGTGATGTCCGAGCTGCACGAGATCGCCGGGCGCTATCCGCAGGCCCGCTCCGCCCTGCTGCCGATGCTGCACCTGGTGCAGTCGGTCGAGGGCTGCGTGACGACGGCCGGCATCGAGGCCTGCGCCGACATCCTGAACCTGACGGCTGCCGAGGTGGCTGCCGTGGCGACCTTCTACACGATGTACAAGCGGCGTCCGGTCGGCGATCACCATGTCGGCGTCTGCACGAACACGCTGTGCGCCATCATGGGCGGCGATGCGATCTTCGAACGGCTCAAGGACCACCTCGACGTCGGCAACGACGAGACCACCGAAGACGGCAAGATCACGCTGGAGCACATCGAGTGCAACGCGGCCTGCGACTTCGCCCCGGTCGTGATGGTCAACTGGGAGTTCTTCGACAACCAGACGCCCGAGTCGGCGGCCCAGCTGGTCGACTCGCTGCGCTCCGGCGAGGAGGTGCGTGCCTCGCGTGGCGCCCGCATCTCGAGCTGGCGCGAGGCCGAGCGGGTGCTCGCGGGCTACCCCGACGGACGCGCCGACGAGGGTCCGGCCGCAGGACCGGCGACGCTGGCCGGACTGGCGCTGGCACGGCGGCGTGGCTGGCGGGCGCCGTCCGGCGACGGTGTCCCCGGGACCAAGCCCGCTGACGTCGTCGAGGCGGTCGAGCAGGCCGACACCCAGCGCGCCGAGTCGGAGACCAAGGTGAGCGAGTCCGGTGCGGAGACGAAGGGGGACAAGGATGCCTGACCCGCTGACCCCCGTGCTGAGCGACAACTGGGACGCCGAGCGAGCCTGGACGCTGCGCTCGTACGAGAAGCTGGGCGGCTATCAGGCGCTGCCGAAGGCACTGCGGATGCAGCCCGGCGACGTCATCGAGATGGTCAAGGACTCCGGCCTCCGGGGCCGTGGCGGCGCCGGCTTCCCGACCGGCATGAAGTGGGGCTTCATCCCGCAGGGCGGCGACAAGCCGATCTACCTGGTCGTCAATGCCGACGAGTCCGAGCCGGGCACCTGCAAGGACATCCCGCTCATGCTGGCCAGCCCGCACACCCTGGTCGAGGGCGCGATCATCGCGTCCTACGCGATCCGGGCCGACACGGCGTTCATCTACGTCCGGGGCGAGGTTCTGCACGTCGTGCGCCGGCTTCAGCAGGCCGTGGCGGAGGCCTACCGCGCCGGCTACCTCGGCAAGAACATCAAGGGCTCCGGATACGACCTCGACGTCATCGTGCACGCCGGCGCGGGCGCGTACATCTGCGGCGAGGAGACCGCGCTGCTCGACTCGCTCGAGGGCCGACGCGGCCAGCCTCGGCTGCGTCCGCCGTTCCCCGCGGTCGCCGGTCTCTACGCCTGCCCGACGGTCGTCAACAACGTCGAGTCGATCTCGTCGGTGCCGTCGATCGTCCAGCACGGCGCCCGCTGGTTCGAGTCGATGGGCACCGAGAAGTCGAAGGGCATGACGCTCTACTCGCTGTCCGGCCATGTCACCAAGCCCGGTCAGTACGAAGCGCCGATGGGTGCCACGCTCCGCGAGCTGCTCGACCTCGCCGGTGGCGTACGCGCCGGACATCGGCTGAAGTTCTGGACCCCGGGTGGCTCGTCGACGCCGCTGCTGACCGACGAGCACCTCGATGCGCCGCTCGACTTCGAGGGCATGGTCGAGGCCGGATCGATGCTCGGCACCAAGGCGCTGCAGATCTTCGACGAGACCACCTGTGTCGTGCGCGCGGTGCTGCGCTGGACCGAGTTCTACAAGCACGAGTCCTGCGGCAAGTGCACCCCGTGTCGCGAGGGCACCTGGTGGCTGGTGCAGGTGCTGCAGCGGCTGGAGAACGGCGAGGGCAGCGAGGCCGACCTCGACCTGCTGCTCGACCAGTGCGACAACATCCTCGGCCGGGCGTTCTGCGCGCTCGGCGACGGCGCCGTCGCACCGATCACGTCGTCGATCCAGTTCTTCCGGCAGGAGTACCTCGACCACCTGGCCCAAGGCGGCTGCCCGTTCGACCCGGAGGCGTCCACGCTGTTCGCGACCGCGGGAGTGTCGGCATGACAGAGCTGGTGACCACGTCGAGCGGTGAGATGGTGCCGCGCGAGGATCTCGTCACCGTGACGATCGACGACGTCGAGGTCAGCGTCCCCAAGGGCACGCTGGTGATCCGGGCCGCCGAGCTGGTCGGCGTCGAGGTCCCGCGGTTCTGCGACCACCCGCTGCTGGATCCGGTCGGGGCCTGCCGCCAGTGCCTCGTCGAGGTGCCGGACGCCGGCAACGGCCGCCCGTTCCCGAAGCCGCAGGCGTCCTGCACGCTCGCCGTCGCCGACAACATGGTGGTCCGGACCCAGGAGACGTCCGCGGTCGCCAACAAGGCGCAGCACGGGAACATGGAGTTCCTGCTCATCAACCATCCGCTGGACTGCCCGATCTGTGACAAGGGCGGCGAGTGCCCGTTGCAGAACCAGGCGATGTCGCACGGCCACGGCGAGTCCCGCTTCCACGAGACCAAGCGCACCTTCCCGAAGCCGATCAGCATCTCGCCGCAGGTGCTGCTCGACCGGGAGCGCTGCGTCCTGTGTGCCCGATGCACCCGGTTCTCCGAGCAGATCGCCGGCGACCCGTTCATCGACATGCTCGAGCGCGGGGCGCTGCAGCAGGTCGGCATCTACGAGAAGCAGCCGTTCGAGTCGTACTTCTCGGGCAACACCATTCAGATCTGCCCGGTCGGCGCGCTGACCAGCGCCGCCTACCGGTTCCGGGCCCGGCCGTTCGACCTGGTCTCGAGCCCGACCGTCTGCGAACACTGTGCGGCCGGCTGCGCGCTGCGCACCGACCACCGGCGCGGCAAAGTGATGCGCCGGCTGGCCGGTGACGATCCCGAGGTCAACGAGGAGTGGAACTGCGACAAGGGCCGGTTCGCCTTCGGCTACGCCGGGCTCGCCGATCGGCTGACCCACCCGCTCGTACGTGACGAGGAGACGGGCAAGCTGCGGCCGGCGTCGTGGCCCGAGGCACTGGCGGTCGCCGGGCGCGGGCTGGCGGCGGCGCAGGGACGGGTCGGCGTGCTCGCGGGCGGGCGGCTGACCATCGAGGACGCCTACGCCTACGGCAAGTTCGCCCGCACCGTGCTGGGCACCAACGACATCGACTTCCGGGCCCGGGCCCACTCCGAGGAGGAGGCCGGGTTCCTCGCCGCTGGCGTTGGTGGCACCGGCCTGACGGTGACCTACGCCGACCTGGAGCAGGCCGGGACGGTGGTCCTGATCGGCTTCGAGCCGGAGGACGAGTCGCCGATCGTGTTCCTCCGGCTGCGCAAGGCACAGCGCAACGGCACCCGGATCTTCGCGATCGCGAGCCACACCACGCGCGGGCTGGACAAGGTCGACGGCCGCCTGATCCCCACCGCCCCGGGCGACGAGGCCGCGGCGCTGAGCCGACTGACCGACGACCCACGGATCCGCCTGACCGCCTCCGACGTGATCCTGGTCGGCGAGCGGCTGGCCACCTCCCCGGGTGCGCTCAGCGTGGCCGCAGACCTCGCCGGTGAGACCGGCGCCAAGCTGGCCTGGGTCCCGCGACGGGCCGGTGAGCGTGGCGCCGTCGATGCCGGATGCCTGCCCAACCTGCTGCCCGGCGGCCGCCCGGTCGAGTCCGCGATGGCGCGGGCCGAGGTGGCTGCCGCGTGGAACGCTGACCTGCTGCCCGGCATCGTGGGCCGCGACACCGACGGCATGCTCGAGGCGGTCCGCTCCGGGATGCTCAAGGCGCTGGTCGTCGGCGGCGTGGAGCTGGTCGACCTGCCGGATCCCGACGCGGCGGTCGCCGCCGTGGACCAGGCCGAGTTCGTCGTCTCCCTGGAGCTTCGGGCGAGCGAGGTCACCGAGCGTGCCGATGTGGTGCTGCCGGTCGCAGCGGTCGCCGAGCGGTCGGGTGCCTTCGTCGACTGGGAGGGACGGCTCCGTCCGTTCGACACAGTGCTTCCGGACGCCGGGACACTCCCTGACCTTCGCGTCCTGGCCGGCATCGCCGAGGAGATGGACTCGTCCCTCGGCTTCCGTACCGTCGAGCAGGCCCGGGCCGAGCTGACAGGGCTCGGCGCGTGGGAGGGCGATCGGGTGCCGATGCCCACGGTCGACCCGGTCGGCGCGACTGCCACGACCTCCGGCTCGGCAATCTTGTCGACCTGGCGCCAGTTGCTCGACGACGGCCGCCTGCAGGAGGGTGATCCCTACCTGGCGGCAACAGCGCGTACCCCGATGGCGAGACTGTCCTCGGGCACGATGCGGTCGCTCGATCTCGCTGACGGCGACGAGGTGGTGCTGCGTACCGACGCGGGCGCGGTCGCGCTCCCGGTCGAGGCCGCCGACCTGCCCGACAACGTCGTGTGGGCGCCGCAGAACTCCGCCGGCCTGCCGCTCAACCGGCTCCTCAACGTCGGTGAGGGCGATGTGGTGCGGCTCGAGAAGGGAGCACCGTCGTGAGGTCCGCCGCGGACACCACGTACGACGCCACGCTCGGCGTCTTCGGCGACGATCCCTGGTGGGTCATCGTCATCAAGGTCGTCTTCGTCTTCGTGCTGCTCGTGGTGCTGACCCTGTTCAACATCTGGTTCGAGCGCCGCGTGGTGGCCCGGATGCAGCATCGGGTCGGCCCCAACGTGCACGGCCCGTTCGGGCTGCTGCAGAGCCTGGCCGACGGCATCAAGCTCGCCCTGAAGGAAGACCTGATCCCGACGGCGGCCCACAAGGCGGTCTACATCCTGGCGCCGGTGATCGCGACGGTCCCGGCGTTCATCGCGTGGGCGGTGATCCCGCTCGGCCCGGTCGTGACGATCCCGTTCACCGACAACCAGACGCCGCTGCAGCTGACCGATCTGCCGGTCGGCGTGCTCTACATCCTGGCGGTCACGTCGGTCGGCGTGTACGGCATCGTGCTGGCCGGCTGGGCCTCCGGGTCGACGTACCCGCTGCTCGGCGGCCTGCGATCGAGTGCGCAGATGATCTCGTACGAGGTCGCGATGGGCCTGTCGCTGGTCGCGGTGTTCATGTACGCCGGCACGATGTCGATGTCGGGCATCGTCCAAGCCCAGGCCGACAACGTTTGGTTCGCGCTCCCGCTGCTGCCGTCGTTCCTGATCTACATGATCTCGATGGTCGGCGAGACCAACCGGGCGCCGTTCGACCTGCCCGAGGCCGAGGGTGAGCTGGTCGCCGGGTTCGCCACCGAGTACGCGTCACTGAAGTACGCGCTGTTCTTCCTCGCCGAGTACATCAACAT
>DATFRX010000105.1:0-10747 GCA_035262905.1 Nocardioidaceae bacterium | reverse complement strand
GGGTTGTTGGACCGTGCGACGCCGAGGCCGATGCCGAGGCTGAGCAGGGCGGTCGCCACGTCGTCGGCGCTCATCGCGGGCTCGAGGCCGAACCGCTCGGCGGAGTCGGAGACCAGATGCGCGATCGCCTCCCGGATCGCGCGGTTGCGGTCGCGCAGCTCATCGGCGACGAATTCCGAGTGCCGGGCGCGGGTCGCGAACTCCACCTCGAGCGCGGTCCAGTGCGGCTCGCCGAGGTTCTCCTCTGCCCATGCCTCGAACGCGGCCAGCCGCTCGTCGAGGCTGCCGTCGCTCTCGAACGCGGCGACGACCTGGGCCAACTGCCGGGCGTGGATGTCGTCGAGTACGGCGAGGCAGAGCTCGTCCTTGTGCCGGAAGTTCGAGTAGACGGCGCCCTTCGAGAAGCCCGCTGCCTCGGCCACCCGGTCGAGTGACGTCGCGGCGTAGCCGACCCCCAAGAACAGCTCTCTCGCCGTGGCGATCAGGGCCTCCCGGGTACGCGCCTGCCGCTCGGCCCGCGTCAACGTCTCGCTGACCATCGCTCCCTCATTCGCCGCTCCGGACCCGACCGCGATGTGGCCCAGGTCGCTGGTAGTACATCTTCCCGGATCATTCTAGATACCGTTAGTATCTGAAATTGGACGCCGCCCGCAGGGATGAAGGAGCGCCAGTCTCATGACGGCACACACGACCACCGACGTGCTCATCATCGGCACCGGGTTCTCCGGGCTCGGCATGGCGATCCAGCTCCAGCGCAGCGGCCGCGACGATTTCGTCATCGTCGAGAAGGCCGACGCGATCGGCGGCACCTGGCGGGACAACACCTACCCCGGCATCGCCTGCGACATCCCGTCGCTCATGTACTCCTTCTCCTACGAGCAGAACCCGCGCTGGACCCGGGCCTACTCACCCGGCCGGGAGATCTGGGACTACCTCGAGGACGTCACCGACAAGTACGGCCTGCGCGACCGGATCCGGTTCGGCGTCGAGCTGAGCTCGGCCCGCTGGGACGCCGACGAGGGCGTCTGGCACGCGACGGCGTCGAACGGCGACACGTACACCGCGCGGATCCTGGTCTCCGGCATCGGTGCACTCCATATCCCGAACATCCCCGACCTCCCGGGGCGCGAGGACTTCAAGGGCCCCGCCTTCCACACCGCGCAGTGGGACCACAGCGTCGACCTGACCGGCAAGCGGGTGGCGGTGATCGGCACCGGCGCCAGCGCGATCCAGGTCATTCCGCAGCTGGCGCCGGAGGTCGGTGAGCTCCGGGTCTTCCAGCGCACGCCGCCGTGGGTGATGCCGCGGCCGGACCACCCGATCTCGCCGAAGATGCGCGACGTCTTCAAGCGGATGCCGGGGGTCCAGCGCGCCTATCGCTACGCCTGGTACTGGTTCCTCGAGTCCCGGGCGATCGGCTTCAACGGCCATCCCAAAGTGCAAGGAGTCGGTGAGCGGTTCGTCCAGAAGTACCTGGCGCGCAAGGTCGCCGACCCGGATCTGCGCAAGAAGCTGACCCCGGACTACCGCATGGGATGCAAGCGGGTGCTGCTGGCCAGCGACTACTTCCCGGTCTACGAGCGGGACAACGTCCATCTGGTCACCGGCGGCGTCGAGCGGATGACCGCCAACGGTGTCGTCGACGCCGACGGGGTCGAGCACGAGGTCGACGCGGTGATCTTCGGCACCGGGTTCCACGTCGTCGACAGCTTCCAGTACCTCGATGTCACCGGGGCCGACGGGCAGGACCTCGCCAAGGAGTTCGACGAGCATGGCGTGGAGACCTACCTCGGCATCAATGTCGCGGGCTTCCCAAACCTGTTCTTCCTGCTCGGCCCGAACACCGGCCTGGGCCACAACTCGGTGGTGTTCATGATCGAGCAGCAGGCCAAGTACGTCGTGCGCCTGCTCGACGAGATGAACCGCCGCCGGGTCCGTACCGTCGACGTCTCCAAGCCCGCCCAGGACGCCTTCCAGCAGCGGATCCAGGACAAGCTGCGCAACGGCATCTGGACCACCGGCGGCTGTACGAGCTGGTATCTGGACTCCAAGGGCGTGAACCGCACGATCTGGCCAGGCTTCACGTTCTCGTACTGGTGGGAGACGCTGCGGGTCGACACCGACGCGTACGAGTGGGGCCGGCTCGCCCAGGGCCGAGGCCGATCCGACGCCCACGAGCCGCAGCCGGCGACGACATGACGGTCGCCGACTCCAAGCGGCTGGTCGAGGAGCGGCTGGCCAAGATGCGCCCGCTGCCTCGCGACGCCGCGCCGCCGATCCCACGCGACCAGGTGCCGCCGGGCTCGCGGCTGCCGTTCCCGATCCAGACGTTCCTGCTGTTCCGCTACCGGCATCGGTTCATCCCGTGGCTGAATCGGCGCTACGGCGACGTGTTCTCGGTCCGGATGGCGCCGGCCGGCCGCACGCTCGTCATGCTGCGCCGGCCCGAGCACGTCAAGGAGGTCTTCGCGGGCGACCCGCAGCAGTTCCACGCCGGCGAGGGCAACGCGATCCTCGGACCGGTGATGGGTGAGCACTCGCTGCTGCTGACCGACGGCGACCAGCATCAGCGCGCACGCAGGCTGCTGATGCCGGCGTTCAACGGCGCGTCGCTGCGGCGCTATCGGAGACTGGTGACGCGGATCGCAAGCGACGAAGCGGATTCGTGGACCGACGGCGGGTCGATCCACGCGCTGCGGCGCATGAACGCCGTGACGCTGGAGGTGATCCTCCAGGTCGTGTTCGGCGTGACCGACGAGAAGCGACTGGCCCGATTGCGACCGCGGGTCACCGGCACGGTCGACATCCGGCCCTGGATGCTGCTGGGCTGGATCTATCCGCAACTGCAGCGGATCCGCCCGTGGCGCGCGTTCACCGACAACATGGTGGCGCTCGACGCGCAGCTCTACGACGAGATCGCCGAGCGGCGGGCCGCCACCGACCTCGAGGGACGCGACGACGTGCTGTCCCGGCTGTCGCAGGTCGGCGTCGACGAGGCCGGGGACACCTCGCCGCTGACCGATCGCGAACTGCGCGACCAGCTCGTCACCCTGCTGCTCGCCGGACACGAGACGACCGCGAGCGCGCTGTCGTGGTGCCTGTTCGAGCTCGGGCGCGACCAGGCGATCCAGCGCCGGGCACACGGGGCCGTCGACACCGGCGACGACGACTACCTCGAGGCGCTGCTCAAGGAGGCGATGCGGCTGCATCCGGTGATCCCGATGGTCAACCGAGTGCTGAAACAGCCGCAGCACATCGCGGGCATCGACCTGCCGGCCGGCGCGATCGTGACGCCGTCGATCATCCTGTCGCACGAGAACGCCGACTCGTTCCCGGAGCCGGACCGGTTCCGGCCGGAGCGGTTCCTCGAAGGTCAGGTGCCGGCCAACGCCTGGATCCCGTTCGGCGGTGGCGTGCGCCGCTGCATCGGGGCCGGCTTCTCCCTCATGGAGGGAGTCGCCGTGCTGCGCGAGGTACTGATCCGCTGGGAGCTCGAGTCGACCGGGTCGGCGAAGCCGCGTACCCGCAACATCACCTCGGTGCCGGCCGACGGCGCGCCGGTCAGGCTGCGCGGTAGACGCTGATGTGACGCACGCTCTCGGCGGTGAACGGCTCGCCCTGCCAGCCACCCCATCGGTCGGTCAGCCGTAGGCCGGCGATCCGGGCCATCAGGTCCAGCTCACCGGGCGAGCAGAGCCGGCACACGATCGGACCGAGCCGGATGCCGGCTGCCGACAGCTCGACGTGGTTCTCCTCGAGTATCTGCGTGGACCGGTCGTAGTGGCAGACGTCGAGCGTCACCGAATCCTTGCCGACGATCTCCGGTCGTACGTAGTCGGGCGGCGTCGTCCAGGCCTCCGGCACCCCTGCCTCGATGACGAAGGCGCCGTCGTCGGTGAGATGGCGAGCGGCGTTCTCGAAGCACCGGACCTGGTCGTCCTGGGTGAGCAGGTTGAAGATCGTGTTGAAGACCAGGTAGACGACGGGATAGCGCCCGGGCAGTTCGATCCTCGACATGTCGCCCACCGTCACGTCGATGGCGTCGCCACCGGGCTTGGCGCGCAGCTGCTCGATCATGTCCGTCGACAGCTCGATCCCGTCGACCCTGATGCCACGCGCCGCCAGCGGTAACGCGACCCGGCCGGTGCCGACGGCGAACTCCAAAGCAGGTCCGGCCCCAGCGATCTCCGCAAGGAAGCTCACCGTCTCTGCCTCGTCGCCCCGCGGATAGTCGTCGTACGTCGATGCCGCCTCGGGACCGAAGCTGGTCGCCGGATCGAATCCCTTCATGGCGCCAGCCTTCGGCAGCCCCACTGCGGGTGGCAACCGGTTATCGCCCCTGCTGACGGATCCGGCGAGGATTCGGGCTTGTCACGGCTCCCCCGATCGCTCGAGCGCCGCCTGATCCGGACGGGCTATCGCCGGGCGATAACGGCTCGGTCAATGGGGCCTGAATCACTCGCCGAGAGTCGCGTGGCGCGCTACCGTCGAGTACAGACGAAAACGTAGGTGACTCTCATGCAGCCGTGGATCGTGTGGCTGATCATCGCCTTGGGGTTCGGAGCCGCCGAACTCCTGACGGCGACGCTCGATCTCGCACTGCTGTCTGGCGCGGCACTCTTGACTGCCGGTGCCGCGGCGATCGGGCTGGGAGTCGGACTGCAGTTCGTCGTCTTCGCGGTCACCGCGGCTCTGATGATCGGTGTCGTACGCCCGATCGCCCGCAAGCACATCACCCACCCGCCGTTGATGCGCTCGGGAACCGCCGCACTCGTCGGACGGGAGGCCACCGCACTCACCGAGGTCACCAAGCAGTCCGGCCGGGTCCGGATCGGCGGCGAGGAGTGGTCCGCCCGACCCTACAATCCCGACGTCATCATCGCCGAAGGCGAAACAGTTGACGTCTTGGCAATCGAGGGCGCCACTGCTCTCGTACATCCTCGGGAGGGACCATGGCTGCTCTGATCGTTGGGATCGTCCTCGCGGTGCTGGCTGCCGTCCTCGTCGTCCGTACCGTCCGGATCATTCCGCAAGCGCGGGCGGCGAATGTCGAGCGGCTCGGACGCTACGCACGCACGCTGGAGCCCGGAGTCAACATCGTCATTCCGCTCGTCGACCGGGTCCGCAAGCAGATCGACCTGCGCGAGCAGGTGGTCTCCTTCGAGCCGCGGGCGGTGATCACCGAGGACAACCTGGTCGTGCACATCGACACCGTGCTCTACTTCCAGGTCACGAACCCGAGGGACGCCGCCTACGAGATCGCGGACTATATCCAGGCCATCGAGCAGCTCACGGTGACGACGCTTCGAAACGTCATCGGCAGCATCGACCTGGAGCGGACGCTGACCTCGCGCGAGCACATCAACTCAACGCTCCGCGGTGTCTTGGACGAGGCCTCCGGCAAGTGGGGCATCCGGGTCAACCGCGTCGAGCTGAAGTCCATCGACCCGCCGCCGTCGGTCAAGGAGTCGATGGAGAAGCAGATGCGCGCCGAGCGGGAGAAGCGAGCCGCCATCCTCACCGCCGAAGGCACCCGGCAGGCCCGCATCCTTACCGCCGAAGGCGATCAGCGTGCGGCGGTCCTGCGGGCCGAGGGTCAGGCCAAGGCGATCGACACGGTCTTCGAGGCGATCGCCAAGAACGACCCGGACGAGAAGTTCTTCGCCTACCAGTACCTCCAGGTGCTGCCGGAGCTCGCCCAGGGGCCGGGCAACACGGTCTGGATGCTGCCGAGCGAAGTGACGACGGCCCTCAAGGACCTCCGCAAGGCCTTCGGCGAAGGCAACGCGCCGACACCGCCACTGCCGCCCCCGCCGCCGCCATCGGTCGACGGATCTTGAGCGATTCGGGTAGCTCCGGCTACCGCAATCCCTCAAGTTTCGTGGGCACGCTCCGCTAGTCCGCCTCCCAGCGGAAGAACCGGGCCGCGATCAACCCGATGACGGCCGCGAAGCCGAGCAGGACCGCCATCGGCGCCAGTGCGGCGGCGGCACCCTGCCCTCGCACCATGACGTCGAGCATCCCCTCGTTGAGGTAACGCAGCGGAAGTAACTTGGCGACCTGCTGGATCCACTCCGGTGAGTCATCGAGTGGGATGAACGTGCCGGACAGAAAAGCCATCGGCAAGACGATGAAGTTAGCGAACCCGGCCGCAGCCTCCGGCGTCTTGCTGATCGAGCCGGCGAGCAGGCCGATCGCCATGAAGGCAAGCGTGCCGCACAGCAAAAGCGGCGGCGTCATCCACCACGAGCCGACCAGCTCCAGGCCGAACAGGGCGACGCCGAGGCCGATGAAGATCGCCATCTGCACCATCGCCACGGCCACGGTGATCACGATCCGGGCGCTGACGATCGACCGGGTCGACACCGGAGCCAACCGCAGTCTCCGCAGCAGCTTGGTCGTACGCCACTGGACCAGCGTCAACGCGGCGCCGAACGTGGCGTTCATCGCGACCGCCCAGCCGAGCAGTCCGGGCGTGACGTACTGGATAGCGTCCAGCGACTCGTCCTCGACCTGCGTGGTCTCGAGCTGGTAGGTCGGCGGCTGCCCGGTCGCGGCGACGTTGGCGTTGTCGACGAAGGAGCCGAACAACCCCTGGACGGTCGCGGCCGTGACCAGATCGGCCTGGGAGAAGTGCAGCTCGATCTGGTCGCCGTGCTGCTCGACGGCGGCGTCGGCGTCGCCGTCGCGTACCTGCTGGATCGCCGCCTCGCGATCCGGCGCCGGCTCGACATTAAAAGCGTCGTCGAACTGTGCCCGGGCCGAGTCCGGGAGGTCGTCGATGATCGCCACGTTGCCGATCGTCATCAGGTCGACCTTCGACTGTCCCTGGTCGGTGAAGATCCCACCGAACAGCACCAGGAACATCAACGGGAACAGGATGATCCAGAAGAGCGTCATCTTGTCGCGGACGAAGCCGCGCCACATCGCGACCGCCAGGGTCCACATCCCGCTCACGCGCGGTACTCCCGGCCGGTCAGCTCGAGGAAGACGTCCTCCAGCGTGGCGCCGCGTACGGCCAGCCCGTCGAGTGCGTCGCGCTCGGCCAGCGCCGTCAGTACGCGGGCCGGCTGGCGGGTCGACAGGGTCAGCGACTCGCCCTCGTTACCGATCGACTCGACTCCGGGCAGGGCGGCGGCATCCGGCTCCGTCACGACGCCGGGGGCGACGCTGATGTGGGTCGGAGCGTCGAGCCCGCGGACGAAGCCGGCCGGCGTGTCCGTGGCGAGGATCCGGCCGTGGTCGATGATCGCCACCCGATCGCACAGCCGCTCGGCCTCGTCCATGAAGTGCGTGGTCAACACGACGGTCCGGCCGTCCTCGTTGATGGATCGCAGCAGGTCCCACAGGTTGCGCCGGGCCTGCGGATCGAGGCCGGACGACGGCTCGTCGAGAAACACCAGCTCGGGATCGTGGACCAGCGAGCAGGCGATCGACAGCCGCTGCTTCTGGCCACCGGACAGGTTCTCGGTACGTGCGTCGGCCCGGTCGGTCAGGGCGACCAGCTCGAGCATCTCGTCGACCCGCGACTCGGCGACGCCGTACAACGCCGCGAAGGTGTGCAGTTGCTCACGCACCGACAATCGCTCGAAGAACGACGAAGCCTGGAGCTGCACCCCGATCCGAGGCAGTAGGGCCGGCTGTCGCGGCCAGGAGCTGACGCCGAACAGCCGGGCCTCGCCACCATCGGGCTCGCGCAGGCCCTCGATGATCTCCAAGGTCGTCGTCTTGCCGGCCCCGTTGGGACCGAGGATGCCGAAGAACTCGCCGTCCTCGACCGAGAAGGACAAACCGTCCACCGCGCGGACCGCGCCGTAGGACTTGCGGAGGTCAGTGACCTCGATGACTGCGGGCACGACGGGCACGCTATCGCGGGCCCACCCGCGTCACTCCCGATGGCTGCTGCGGTCCGGCGTCGGCACCTCACCAACGATGACGTTGAACGTACGCGGCCAGGCGAGGTAGCGCACCGACAGGTTGACCAGGGTCGTGATCCGGTTGCGGTTGCCCAGCAGGCTGATGATGTGGACGAACAGCCAGATCATCCAGGCGATGAAGCCGGTCAGCTTCGGGACGTGGGAGATCTGGGCGACGGCGGCGCTGCGTCCGATCGTCGCCAGCAGGCCCTTGTCGCGATAGTGGAAGGGCTTGCCGATCCGCTTGGTGTCGCCGGCCAGCCGGGCCGCGATCTGGCGTCCGGCGTAGCGTCCGCCCTGGATCGCCGGCTGCGCCACCTGCGGCAGCGGCTCCGGCGTGACGGCGATGTCGCCGACCGCGTAGATCTCGTCGAAGCCGTCCACCCGCAGGTCGCGACCGACGACGATCCGGCCGCCCTTGCCCTGCGGCAGTCCCCACGACCCCACGACGTCGGGGGCCTTGATGCCGGTCGCCCAGATCACCAGGTCGGCGTGGATCTCGTCGCCGTCCTTGATGAGGACGGAGTCCTTGCGGACCTCGGAGACCGCCGTCGACAGCCGCAGGTCCACCCCGCGTTTGGCGAGTTGCTTCTGGGCGTAGCGCGACAGCTTCGGATCGAACGGCGTCAGCAGCCGGTCGGCCATCTCGATCAGGGTGATGTGGATGCACTCGGGGTCGAGCTCGGGATAGACCTTGCCAAGTCCCTGGTTGCGCATCTCGGCGAGCGCGCCGGCCATCTCGACGCCGGTCGCGCCGCCGCCGACGACCACGATGCGGAGGTCGCCCGGGTGTCCGTTCGCGGCGGCGTGCTCCAGGAACGCGAACATCCGGTCACGTACGGCCAGCGACTCGCGGCGCGTGTAGAGCGGCAGCGCGTACTCCTCGGCGCCGGGGATGCCGAACCAGTTGGTCGTGACACCCGACGCGACGACCAGGTAGTCGTACGTCAGGGACTCGCCGCTGTCGAGGGAGAGCGATCGCTTGTCCGGCGAGATGCTGATGACCTCGCCCTTGCGGAATCGCGCATTGGACTGCCGGGCCGACAGCGAACGCAGGAAGTACGTGATGTCGCCCGGGTTGAGTCCGGCCGTCGCCACTTGGTAGAGCAACGGCTGGAACGTGTTGTACGCGTGGCGGTCGATCAGGGTGATGTCGACCGGCGACTTGCGAAGCGCCCGGACCGCCTCGAGACCGCCGAAGCCGCCGCCGATGACCACCACATGGGGCCGACGAGCGGAACTGACCTGGTTGGAAGTGCTCATGTCATCGCCTCACGACGCTTGTGCATTCCTTCACAAAGTATTAACGCGGGTTTGCCCGCGTTCATTCCGGCGTCGCTGACATGGTCGCAGCCGACGCAGACGACGCGAAACGGCTGGCGTGAGCGGGGCTGAGCGGCTAGGGCAATCCCGGCGACACGACCGGGTCGAACAGCGGCGCCGTGGCAGAGTCGCCGATCTGGACGAGGTACATCTCGAGGCCGTAGAGCCGTACGTTGGCCGACGGGTCGCCGCCGATCCAGCGCAGCGTCTGGCGCAGATCGTCGTCGATGCGCGGGCAGACCCAGACGGCGGTCTGGGCATGGGCGACCGACGCCCCGGCCAGGAGGGCGCCAAGACCGTCGGTGTCGGCCGGTTCGACCTGTGAACGCAGCATGACGGCAGCGCCGCCGGCGTCGGAGGCCACCAGGTTGCCCGGGATGTCGAGCGGGGCGATGTCGCCACCGAGGCCGCGGATGGCCGTCTGGAACGGCATCCAGGCGAACTGCTGCTTCGACGACAAGGCGAACCCGAGGGGATCCTCGAGCAGGTCGAGATTGTCCGCCAGCCAGGTCGTCAGGTCCGGCGTACCGCCAGACCAGATCGCGCCGAAGGCGTCTAGGTGCGCCAGCCTTGCCAGTCCGTGGCTGTCGGTCCCGGGTGGCTCGGCGGCTCGTGGGCTGAATCCGCCCTTCGGCGGCTCGTCGGAATAGGGCTGTTCGGGAAGTGAGTACACCTGCGGCTCGGCCTCCCTCTCCGGTAGGGCCTGGCTATAGGGAACGGCCGTTCGCTCCAGTCCGAGATCGTCCTCCGGCTTGTCGCCGGGGGGCTCGTCGGACGGAAGCTCGGACCGGGGGTGAGGAGCCATCGAGAGGCGGAAACGCGGCACCGTCTCGAGCGCGGGCTCGGGTTCGGGGTCGGTCTCCGCCTCGGTCTCTGACACCGGCTGGGCGTCCGGCAACGGCTTCTCCGTGGGCTCGGGGTCGGGCGCCGGTTGCGGCTCGGGCACCGGCGGGGGTGCGGGCGCGGGCTCGAAGGCGGACGCCGTCACCGGTGGCGCCGGGACCGGGCCGGGGGTCAGCGGCTCGGGGGCGTCGGGCTCCGGGTCGAGCTCGTCGGCGTCCGGCTCAATCGGCTCCGGCTCGATCAGGTCGGGCTCGGCTGCGTCGGACCCGATCGGCTCGGGTTCGAGCTCGACCGGCTCCGGCTCGAGTTCGACCGGCTCGGGCTCCGGGACGGCCGGCTCCGGAGGTTGTGCCCGGCGGATCGAGGGCGGCCGGGTCCAGGGTGGTGTACGGGCCAACGGCGGTTCCTGGTTTCCCCGCCACCACTCCGGTATCGAGGGGGCCTCGTCGTCGTCACGAGCCATGTCGAATCCGTCCTGAGGAGGATCGTCCGACCCCGAGTCCTCGACGTCGGATCCCCCGTCCGCGCTCGCCGATTCGTCCAGCGGCGGCCCCCCGTCATCTGCGGAGGCATGCCGACCGATGTACCGCGGCAGCTCGGTCACCCGCCAAGGATGCCAGTTATGGGGGCATCGGCGTCGGAGGCTCTCCCCATCGTGGGATCAG
>DATFRX010000104.1:0-3726 GCA_035262905.1 Nocardioidaceae bacterium | reverse complement strand
CGGCCTCGCTGGGCTTGCGGATGACGACCGTCTCCTCGTCGTCCACGGCGTGACCCTCGATGGCGGGGACGTCGGCCGGCGACGGGAGGTACAGGACGACCGCGTCGAGCAGCGGCTGGATGCCCTTGTTCTTGAACGCGGTGCCGCACAGCACCGGGGTCAGCTTGTTCCCGATCGTCGCCCGGCGGATCGCGGCCTGGAGTGCCTCCACCTCGGGCTCCTGGCCCTCGAGGTAGAGCTCCATCATCTCGTCGTCGGCCTCGGCGATCGTCTCGAACAGCCGGTCGCGCCACTCGCGGGCGGCCTCGACGTGGGTCGCCGGGATCTCCTCGACGGTGTAGTCCTCGCCCTTGACGGTCTCGCCGCGCCAGGTGAGCGCGCGCATCTGGACCAGGTCGACGACGCCGATGAAGTCGGCCTCGGTGCCGATCGGGAGCTGCAGCACCAGCGGCGTGGCCGCGAGCCGGTTCTCGATCATCTCGACACAGCGGTGGAACTCCGCACCGGTCCGGTCGAGCTTGTTGACGAAGCACATCCGCGGGACCTGGTAGCGATCCGCCTGCCGCCACACCGTCTCGGACTGAGGCTCGACACCGGCGACGCCGTCAAAAACGGCGACCGCACCGTCGAGCACGCGCAGGTTGCGCTCGACCTCGACGGTGAAGTCGACGTGGCCGGGCGTGTCGATCAGGTTGATCTGGGTGTCTTTCCAGTGAACAGTCGTCGCGGCCGACGTGATCGTGATGCCGCGCTCCTGCTCCTGCTCCATCCAGTCCATCGTGGCGGCGCCCTCGTGGACTTCACCGATCTTGTAGTTGATACCGGTGTAGAACAGGATGCGCTCGGTCGTCGTCGTCTTACCGGCGTCGATGTGCGCCATGATGCCGATGTTTCGTACTCGGCTCAGGTCAGTAGTGATGTCGACTGCCATCTAGAATGCTCAATTTCCTATGGTTGTCGCAGCCTTTTGGTTGCTGTCGTGTGGTGACGGTCGGAGTCACCAGCGGTAGTGGGCGAATGCCTTGTTCGCCTCAGCCATCTTGTGCGTGTCCTCGCGCTTCTTGACCGAGCCGCCGAGGCCGTTGCTGGCGTCGAGCAGCTCGTTCATCAAGCGCTGCGACATGGTCTTCTCGCGACGCTCGGCGGCGTAGTGCACCAGCCAGCGCAGCGCGAGGGTGGTCGACCGGCCGGCCTTGACCTCGACCGGCACCTGGTAGGTCGCGCCACCGACTCGGCGGCTCTTGACCTCGAGGGTCGGCTTGACGTTGTCGAGGGCGCGCTTCAGCGTGACGACGGGGTCGGTGCCGGTCTTGTCGCGGGTGCCTTCGAGCGCGGAGTAGACGATGCGCTGAGCGACCTGCTTCTTGCCGTCCTTGAGCACCTTGCTGATCAGCTGCGTGACCAGCGGGCTGCTGTAGACCGGGTCGACGTCGACTGGGCGCCTCGGTGCGGGGCCTTTGCGCGGCATCAGCTCTTCTCCTTCTTCATGCCGTACTGGCTGCGCGCCTGCTTGCGACCCTTGACGCCCTGGGTGTCCAGCGCGCCGCGGATCACCTTGTAGCGGACGCCCGGAAGGTCGCGGACCCGGCCACCGCGCACCAGCACGATGGAGTGCTCCTGCAGGTTGTGGCCGACGCCTGGGATGTACGCCGTGACCTCGATGCCGCTCGTGAGCCGGACGCGGGCGACCTTGCGCAGCGCGGAGTTCGGCTTCTTGGGCGTCGTCGTATAGACGCGTGTGCACACGCCCCGCCGCTGAGGTGAGCCCTTCAGCGCAGGGGTCTTGGTCTTGGTCGCCTTGTCCTGGCGGCCCTTGCGGACCAGCTGTTGGATCGTGGGCACCGCGCGCTTCTCTCTTTCAGTCTGAACATCTGGCGTACTGCTGGTGGTCTGGTCGTCTCCGGCTCATATCCCCGGCCGCTCACGACCCCTGCTCGGGCGTTTCGCCGGGGCCTACATCGGGTGGCCGCGGCTGCGGCGAGGGAGTCGGGGCCACGCGCTGGCCAGGAGAAAAGTCACCGACATGCATCGAAAGGTGAGCTTTGTCCTTGGTGGCACGCGTGATGGCCTGGGCGAGCCCAGGCACGACGTTGAAGGCTACCCGAGCGGTGACCTAGGGTCAAAATTTCACCCACTGGTGCTGCCGGTCACGAGGACCGGACACTGCGGTCGACCAGCAGCTCGGCGAGATGGATCGCCGGCACCTGCGCCAGGTCGTCGAGCTGGGTACGGCAGGAGAACCCGTCGGCCAGCACCACCGTACCCAACGGCGCAGATCGGACGGCCGGCAACAGGTCGTGCTCGGCGATCGCCACCGAGACCTCGTAGTGCCCGCGTTCGACGCCGAAGTTGCCGGCCAGCCCGCAGCAGCCACCCACCGCGGTGACCTGGGCGCCCGCCTCGGTCAGCAACCGGCGGTCGGTCTCCCAACCCAGGACGGCCGCGTGGTGGCAGTGCGGCTGGGCGACGACCGCGACTCCGGACAGGTCCGGCGCCGTCCAGCCGGGCGTGGCGGTCAGCTGCTCGGCGAGGGTACGGACGTTGGCCGCGACCAGGCGGGCCGCGTCGGTGCCGAGGAGCTCGACCGCGTCGGTGCGGAGGACGGCGGTACACGATGGCTCGAGCCCGACCACGGTGGCGCCGTCGTGTACGTACCCGGCCAGTAGGTCGATCGTGTGCGTCAGCTCCTGGCGAGCCGCGTCGAGCTGCCCGGTGCTGATCAGGGTCAGACCGCAACAGCCACGCGTGTCAGGCACCTCGACCTGCAGCCCGGCGGACTCGAGCACCTCGACCGCTGCCCGCCCAACCCGCGGTGCCAGGTGCTCGGTGAAGGTGTCGCCGAAGACGACCACCCGGCCCGATCCGCCGCGTCGCGAGCCACGGCGGGCCGCCCAGGCGCGAAACGTCTCGGGCGCCAACTCCGGCAGGGACCGGCGGCGGTCGACGCCGGCGACCCATCTCCCGAGGCGGCCGAAGGCCCGACTGGTCAGAGCGGCGTTGGCCAGCCGAGGGGTACGTGAGGCCAGGCGGAGCCATCGCGGCAGCCGACCGAGGCTGTAGTGGCTGCGTGGCCGTCGCCGATTGCGATAGGCCTCGTCGAGCACCTGGGCCTTGTAGCTCGCCATGTCGACGCCGGTCGGGCAGTCGCGCGCACATCCCTTGCAGGACAGGCAGAGGTCCAGCGCCTCGTGCACCTCCGGCGACCGCCAGCCGTCGACCAGCTCGCCCCGGATCATCTCCTGCAGCACCCGGGCCCGGCCGCGGGTCGAGTCCTTCTCGTCACGGGTCGCGACGTAGGACGGGCACATGATCCCGCCGGACCTGGTGGAGTCGGCGATGCAGCGGCCGACGCCGGTGCACCGGTGGACGCCGGCCGCCATGGGCGTCGACAGGGCTACCGGCCCCGAGGTACGCAGGTCGGCGTCGAGCGGACGCGGCCGGACCAGGACGCCGGGATTCAGCAGGTCGCCGGGGTCGAAGACCCACTTCACCGCCGCGAACAGGTCGAGGATCTCCGGTGGGTACATCGCCGGCAGCAACTCCGACCGGGCGCGGCCGTCGCCGTGCTCACCAGACAGCGACCCGCCGTACGACGCGACCAGCCGCGCCCCCTCGGTCACGAAGTCGCGGAATCGACGCGGCCCGTCGGCGTCGGTCAGCGTGAAGTCGATCCGGATGTGGAGGCAGCCGTCGCCGAAGTGCCCGTACGGAACGCCGTCCAGCCCA
>DATFRX010000103.1:0-9176 GCA_035262905.1 Nocardioidaceae bacterium | reverse complement strand
TCGGGCCCGATGGGCTGCGGCGTGAGCGTCAGCCATGCGACGAACACGAGGTACGCGCCGGTGACAACGCTCAGGAACGGGTGGCGATGAAGCATTCGTCCAGTCTGCGGTGTCATCGGCCCAGGTCAAATCGGCGCGCGGGCGCAGGCATCACACGCGTCACAGCTGTGCCGCGAATCGACGACGCGAGACCGGCGCGGTGGTCGGTCTTTGGCACCGGCGGTGCGGACGGGACGGATGTGCCGTGCGCGATTCGGAGTTGCCCCGAGACCGACGCGCTGATGAGATCGACCAATGCCATTGCGCTTCCCCAAACCCTTGCGACCGGGCGATCGAATCGGCGTCACCGCACCGTCGGCCGGAGTCGCGCCACGAGCCCAGCCGCGAATCGACTTCTGCATCGAGTGGCTGCGCCGGCGCGGGTACGACGTCGTGGTCGGCGAGTGCATGAGCGCCGATCGATGGGTCTCTGCGCCGAAGGACCAGCGGGCCGCCGAGCTGACCGCGATGCTGACCGACCCGTCGATCCGCGCTGTGGTTCCACCGTGGGGTGGCGCCGGCACCGCCTTGGATCTGCTGGATCAGCTCGACTACGCGGAGATCGCGGCTGCAGAGCCGACCTGGGTCGTCGGCTACTCGGACTCGTCCACCTGGATGGTCCCGCTGACCCTGCTGGCAGGCTTGCCGACTCTGCACGGCGACAACCTTGCCGACACTCCGTACGCCGTTCCGGACGGACTCGTGCACTGGACCGACGTCGCGAGCTCGAACGGCGAGGTCCGCCAGACCGACAGCGGTCGCATCGGGTTCTGGCACTCCCTCGAGGTCGCCGATGCCACCCAGTGGAAGGACGCCGGCACCGGTCACTGGCGCCTCCACGAGACGAACTCGCTCGACGTCACCGGCACGCTGATCGGCGGCTGCACCGAGCTGATGGCCGGGATCGCCGGCTCGCCGTACGGCGACGTCCGCCCCTTCGGTGACGAGCACGGCGACCTGGTGGTCTACCTCGAAGTGGCCGAAGCCGATGCGTTCAGCGTCTGTCGTTACCTCCACCAGCTGCGTTATGCCGGCTGGTTCGAGCACGCGGTCGCGATCCTGATCGGACGCACGAACGCCCCGGATTCGCACGATGACGGTGGTCTGACCCAGGACGAGGCGGTCCTCGACGCGTTGGGCGGACTCGACCGTCCGATCGTGTTCGATGTCGAGATCGGCCACGTTCCGCCGCATCTGCCGATGCTAAACGGTGCGACCGCACGCGTCCTCGTCGACGACGGTCAGCACGCGATCGTTCAGACCTGGCAGCCAGGCACGTGACAGCCCGCTGCGACGTACGATCCTGATGTGACCGGCCGATCCCTCGAGACGCAGCGACTGCGTGACCTTGCACTGCTGCGCCGGGTCCGGGACCGGATCGATCGGGAGTTCGCCCAGCCACTCGATGTCGAGGCACTCGCTCGCGGCGTGAACATGTCGGCCGGGCATCTGAGCCGTCAGTTCCGGCAGGCCTACGGCGAGTCGCCCTACTCCTATCTCATGACCCGGCGGATCGAGCGGGCGATGGCTTTGCTGCGTCGCGGCGACCTCAGCGTCACCGATGTCTGCTTCGCGGTCGGCTGCGCATCCCTCGGCACCTTCAGTACGCGCTTCACCGAGCTCGTCGGCGTACCGCCCAGCACCTACCGCCGCGAGGGAGCACCCACGACGGCGGGCATGCCGGCCTGCCTGGCCAAGCAAGTGACCCGGCCGATCAGGAATCGAGAAGCGCCGGTCTCGGAGCCACAACTAGCCTGACCAGCCATGGAGGCGAATCAGTCCTACCGCGAGGTGCTGCGCGACCGGCATGTCGCGGGCCTCCTCGTGGGCGACCTCCTGTCCAACGTCGGCACCGGGATGCTCATCGTCGCGATGCCGGTGCAGACGCTCTCGATCCACGGGAACGTCCCGAAGGCCATCGCGATCGGGCTGGTCGAGGCGGCGCCGTTCGTGCTGTCCACGATCTTCGCGCTGTTCATCGGGCTGGGCCGGGTGCGGGTGCCGCCGCGCACGCTGCTGATCGCCGACTGCGTGCTGCGCAGCCTGAGCCTGATCGCACTGGGAGTCCTGGCGGTCACCGATCGGCTGACCCTGCCGGTACTGATCTTCGGACTGCTCCTCGGATCGACGTTCCTGATGGCGGGGCAGAGCAGCCGACGCCTCCTGGCCACGTCGATGGCGGGCGACCAGGGCCGGTTCGCCGTCAACGGACTGCTGGGGGTCAACCTCACCTTCGCGCTCCTGGTCGTCGGGCCGGTGCTGGGCGGGGTGATCGTCGCCTCGACCAGCCCCGGCATCGCCTTGTTCGTCGACGCAGGCGGCGCGTTGGTCCTGCTGGCCGCTGTCCTGCTCTCCGTACCTCGAGCAGCCGAAGACCGGGACGCCCTGCGCCAGCCCGCGCACGAGTCGGGCTGGCTCATCCTGCGCCGCCGTCCGGTCGCGGCCCGGCTGCTCGTGGTCGAGTTCTTCTTCAACTTCCTCTACATGCCGATCGAGGTGGCGCTGCCGCTGTTCGTCCACGGCACGCTGGGCGGCGACGCGTCCGCGCTGGGCCTGATGTGGGGCGCGCTGGGAGTCGGTGCGTTCATCGGCGCCGCCCTCGTGAACCAGTTACGGAACATCCCGCAACGACAGCTGCTGATCGCGATCATCGGACTGTGGGCGATCTGCCCGATCCTGCTGGCCTTCGTCGACAATCTGGCCGTCGCGATGATCGTCTTCGGGTTCGGCGGTCTGGTGTGGGCGCCGTTCACTCCGGTCGTGTTCAGCTTCATACAGTCAGGTCTGGCGCCCAACGAGCAGCAGCAGGTCGTCACGCTGTGGACCACCGTCTCGATGGTGTCCGCTCCGCTGGGCCTGGTGATCGGCGGGCCGTTGATCGCGCTCACCGGTGTGACCAGCGGACTCATCCTGTCCGGCGTACTCACCATGCTCCTGCTGCCGATCGCCGCGCTGGCCGTTCTCAAGCGCACAAGCGGCCCGGACACGCCTCCCGAGTACGACCCGGCGGATCGATCAGGAATCGAGAAGCCGCAGTCGCCGAGCCGCAATTAGCCTGACCAACATGAACATCAGCATTCACGCGAGCTTCCTCCCACACGACGATCCGGAGGCCTCCCTCGCCTTCTATCGCGACACGCTCGGCTTCGAGGTCCGCAGCGACGTCGGCAGCGGCACGATGCGCTGGATCACCGTCGGACCGGCCGATCAGCCCACCACGTCGATCCTGCTGGCGCCGCCGGCCACCGACCCCGGCATCACCGACAACGAGCGCCGGGTCGTCCTCGAGATGATGGCCAAGGGCACCTACGGTTGGATCCTCCTGGCCACCAAGGACATCGACGGCACCTTCGAGCGAGTACAGGCCGGCGACGCCGAGGTCGTCCAGGAGCCGACCGACCAGCCGTACGGCGTTCGCGACTGCGCGTTCCGCGATCCGGCGGGCAACCTGGTTCGCATCCAGCAGCAGCTCTAGCCGCGGCCACTGTCCGTGGGGACCGGTAGACAGGGGACAAAAGGAGACTCGATGAGCAGGACGAAGCCCGCGGCCGACCGACATGCTGCCGACAGCCACGACCTGATCCGGGTTCAGGGCGCCCGAGTCAACAACCTCAAGGACATCAGCGTCGAGATCCCGAAGCGCCGACTGACCGCATTCACCGGCGTGTCGGGCTCCGGCAAGAGCTCGCTGGTGTTCGACACGATCGCGGCCGAGTCGCAGCGGATGATCAACGAGACCTACAGCGCCTTCGTCCAGGGCTTCATGCCGACGCTGGCCCGGCCGGAGGTCGACTTCCTGGACGGCCTGACGACCGCGATCCTCGTCGACCAGGAGCGAATGGGCTCCAACCCTCGGTCCACGGTGGGCACCGCCACAGACGCCAACGCGATGCTGCGCATCCTGTTCAGCCGGCTGGGCAAGCCGCACATCGGTTCGCCACAGGCGTTCTCGTTCAATGTCCCGACCCGTACGGCGAGTGGAGTGATGACCGCCGACAAGGGCAAGGGCGAGAAGACCATCGTGCGCAACGTCGTCTACCAGGGCGGCATGTGCCCACGCTGCGAAGGCATGGGATCGGTCAACGACTTCGACCTGACCGCGCTCTACGACGACACCAAGTCACTTAGCGACGGCGCGCTGAAGGTCCCCGGCTACAGCATGGACGGCTGGTACGGCCGCATCTTCGCCGGCGCCGGGCTGCCGATGGACAAGCCGATCGGCAAGTTCACCGACAAGCAGCTCGACAAGCTGCTCTACGGCGAGCCGACGAAGATCAAGGTCGAGGGCGTCAACCTGACCTACGAGGGCGTGATCCCCAAGATCCAGAAGTCGATGCTGTCCAAGGACGTTGACGCCATGCAGCCGCACGTCCGCGCCTTCGTCGAGCGGGCCGTGACGTTCACCGCCTGTCCCGAGTGCGACGGCACCCGGCTGAGCAAGGAAGCCCGATCGTCGAAGATCAGCGGCAAGAACATCGCCGACCTCTGTGCGATGCAGATCAGTGACCTGGCCGACTGGATCCGGGGCCTCGACGAGCCGTCGGTGAAGCCACTACTCGCGGGGCTGCAGCATCTGCTCGACTCGTTCACGGAGATCGGGCTCGGCTACCTCTCACTCGACCGGACATCGGGCACGCTGTCCGGGGGAGAGGCGCAGCGCACCAAGATGATCCGCCACCTCGGCTCGTCGCTCACCGACGTCACGTACGTCTTCGACGAGCCCACCATCGGCATGCACCCCCACGACATCGAGCGGATGAACGACCTGCTGCAGCAACTGCGCGACAAGGGCAACACGGTGCTCGTCGTGGAGCACAAGCCCGAGACGATCGCGATCGCCGACCATGTCGTCGACCTCGGCCCGGGAGCGGGTACGGAGGGTGGCAACGTCTGCTTCGAGGGCACCGTCGAGCGACTGCGCAAGAGCGACACCATCACCGGTCGCCATCTGGACGACCGAGCGAAGCTCAAGGAGTCGGTGCGTTCGTCGACCGGGGCACTCGAGGTCCGCGGCGCGTCGACCCACAACCTGCAGGACGTCGACGTCGACATCCCACTCGGCATGCTCTGCGTCGTCACGGGCGTGGCCGGTTCCGGCAAGAGCTCGCTGATCAACGGCTCGGTGGCCGGACGGGACGGCGTCGTGGTGATCGACCAGGGTGCGATCCGCGGCTCCCGACGCAGCAACCCCGCGACGTACACGGGGCTGCTCGACCCGATCCGCAAGGCGTTCGCGAAGGCCAACGGCGTGAAGCCGGGGCTGTTCAGCTCCAACTCCGAGGGCGCCTGCCCGACCTGCAACGGCGCCGGCGTCATCTACACCGAGCTCGGCATCATGAACACCGTCGAGTCGACCTGTGAGGACTGCGAGGGCAAACGGTTCCAGGCGGCGGTGCTGGAGTACACGCTGGGCGGCCGCAACATCGCCGAGGTGCTCGCAATGTCGGTCGCCGAGGCGGAGGCGTTCTTCGGCGACGGCGGGGCACGCACTCCGGCCGCTCACAAGATCCTCGACCGGCTCGCCGACGTCGGGCTCGGCTACCTCCACCTGGGTCAGCCGCTCACCACGCTGTCCGGCGGCGAGCGGCAGCGACTCAAGCTGGCCACCCAGATGGCCGAGAAGGGCGACGTCTACGTCCTCGACGAGCCGACCACCGGACTGCACCTGGCCGACGTCGAGCAGTTGCTCGGCCTGCTCGACCGGCTGGTCGACTCCGGCAAGTCGGTCGTCATCATCGAGCACCACCAGGCCGTGATGGCGCATGCGGACTGGATCGTCGACCTCGGGCCGGGCGCCGGCCACGACGGCGGACGGATCGTCTTCGAAGGCACTCCGGCCGACCTGACCGCCAAGCGCTCCACTCTGACCGGCAAGCACCTGGCGGACTACGTCGGCGCCTGATCACGGTCGCGTATATCCCAAGCACATAAGGGAAGGGAGCCCCATGAGCGCGCTGGATCGGTTGCTCGGGACCTGGGATTTCACCATGGAGCACAACGCGGTCTCGGGACCGATCACCGGCCGGGAGGGTTACGAGCGAGTGCTGGACGGTGCGTTCGTCCTGCAGCGCCGGACGTACGAGCATCCCGACTTCCCCGATGCCATGGCACTGCTGTCCGAAGATCGCTACCACTACTTCGACGTACGCGGGATCATCCGGGTCTTCGACTTCGAGATCGACGACGCCGGCTGGTCGATGGTCATGGTCGCCGACGAGTTCTCCCAGCGGGTCAGCGCCCGGTTCCGCGGTCCGGACGCCATGGACAGCACGGGGGAGGCGTCGTACGACTCCGGCGTGACCTGGCAGCCCGACTTCACCGTGACGTACCAGCGCGCGACCTAGGTGCTCGTGAGGATGACGAGCTGCTGGGTCGCGCGGGTCATCGCGACGTAGCGGTCCACGGCGCCCTCGATGCCGACGCCGAAGGTTTCCGGGTCGACGAGTACGACGAGGTCGAACTCGAGTCCCTTGGCATTCTGGGGCGACAGCGACCGGATGCGTGACGTCGCCTGGAAGCTGGGATCGCCGATCACACAGCCGATGCCGTCGGCATGCGCGGCGACCCAGGAGTCGACGATCGAGTCCAGCTCCTTCACCGATCCGTGCACGACGGGCACGCCGGTGCTGCGTACCGAGGTCGGCACGTTCGAGTCCGGCAGCGCGGCCCGGATGACCGGCTCGGCCTCGACCATGACCTCCTCCGGCGTCCGGTAGTTGATGCTCAGCGAGGCCAGCTCGACGTTGTCGAGCCCGATCCGCTTGAGCCGCTCGTGCCAGGACTCCGCGAACCCGTGCCGGGCCTGGGCCCGGTCGCCGACGATGGTGAGGCTGCGCGACGGGCATCGAAGCAGGAGCATCTGCCACTCGGCATCGGTGAGCTCCTGCGCCTCGTCGACGACGATGTGCGCGAACGGGCCGGCGAGGAGATCCGGCTCGACACGTGGCAGCGCGGACTCGTCGACCAGCGTCTGTTGCATGTCGTCGACGCGCAGCATCGACATCACCTGCATCTCGGAGTCGTCGGTCGCGATCAGATGGTCGACGACCCGGTCCATCTCCTCCCGCTCGGCCGCAAGGACCGCGTCACGCTGCCGCTTGCGCCGGGACGCCTTAGGATCACCGAGCCGCTGCACGGCCGCGTCAAGGAGCGGCAGGTCCGACACCGTCCAGGCCTGCGGGTCGTCGCGCTGCAGCAGTCGTACCTCATCGGCGTCGAGCCACGGGGCGCACATCCGCAGGTAGGCCGGCACCGACCACAGATCGCCGACGAGGTCGGCCGGGTCGATCAGGGTCCACGCCTTGTCGAGTGCGGTGGCCAGCTCCCGGTTCTGCTCCAGTGCCCGGCGGAGCAGGTCGGGCGAGACATCTTCGTCGTCCACCTTGTCGGCCAGGATCGTGAGCAGCGACTCCCAGATCTGTTCCCGTGCGTCGTTGTGCGGCACACCCGGATCCGGTGCCTCGAACGCCTCGGCCCAGTCCTCGACGCCGAACCGAATGTCACCCCACGGAGTCTCCACATCCATATCCTCGGTGGGCCGCTCCTCGTAGAGCCGGACCGCCGGCTCGATCGCTCCGACCATGTCCGCCGACGACTTGAGGCGTGCCACCCGGGGGTCAGGCTCGTCCGGTGCCGTGTCGCCGCCAGGCACGAGATCGCGCAGGGTGCAGGTCTGGACGCCTTCCTCACCGAGGCTCGGCAGGACATCGGCGACGTACGCCAGATAAGGCTGGTGCGGCCCGACGAACAGCACGCCGCCTCGTCGATGACCCAGCCGCGGATCGGAGTACAGCAGGTATGCGGTCCGGTGCAGGGCAACGACGGTCTTGCCCGTACCCGGACCGCCGTCGACGACAAGAGCACCGCGAGAGCTCGCTCGTACGATCGCGTCCTGATCGGCCTGGATGGTGCCGAGCACGTCGCGCATCCTTGCCGACCGGCTGCTGCCGAGGCTGGCGATGAACGCCGACTGGTCGTCGAGCGCGGCATGGCCTTCGAGACCGTCCGGGGTGAACACCTCGTCCCAGTAGTCACTGATCCGGCCGCGGGTCCAGCGGTAGCGGCGACGGCTGGCCAGCCCCATCGGGTTCGCGTGGGTCGCTGCGAAGAACGGCTCTGCCGCGGGGGAGCGCCAGTCGACGAGCAGCCGGCGTCCCGAGTTATCGGTCAAACCGAGCCGGCCGATGTACACGGGCTCGGCGTCGTCCGCGCGGACGATCCGGCCGAGGCAGAGGTCCAGACCGAACCGCTGCAGCATGCGCAGCCGGCCGGTCAGCCGGTGGATCTCCAGATCGCGGTCCATGGCAGCCTGGCCGCTGCCGCCACGCAGCTTCCGCTCGGCGTCGAGCCGGTCGGTCAGATCGGCGATCGACTGCTCGAGGCTTGTCGCGATTGCCGCGAAGTGTCGTTCGTCGGCTGCGATCAGGGCCGGCTCAGCCTTGGCGGCGAGACGGTCGGGTAGGTCGAAGGCGTTGGTGGTCGCCGTGGTCACGTCGTTCAGCTCCCCGATGCGAGTTCACGTGCTTGCGACGGCGATTGTGAGGCACATGGGGGGTCTTGCGGCAAGACCCCCCATGCGCTATAGCTTAGAAATGGCGGGAGAGTCCTCCCGCCTTTCTTTATGGGCGAACGCGTCTCGAGTGCTCCAGCCGTACGCACTCACGACTGCACTGCCCGCGAGGGCGTTGGATATCCAAGAGGATTATGGTCATACTTATGACCATGAGCGAGACGCTATCTCTAGCCGAGGTCAAGGCGCACCTATCTGAGCTAGTCGGTCGCGTCGATCGCCAACACGATCGCGTCACCGTGACGGTGCATGGACGCCCATCGGCGATCTTGCTGTCTCCGGACGATCTCGAAGCCCTCGAGGAGACCATCGCGATCCTGTCCGACGACGAAGCGGTCCGACAACTGATGGCGTCGGATGCCGAGCTCGCGCGCGGCGAGGGTGAATCCGAGGAAGATTTGGCCGAGGCGATGCGCCGCCGCCAGGCGTCCGCGTGACAAAGGAGCGCTACGAACTCGTCATCTCACCGACGGCTCGGCGACAACTCGCGGAGCACCTGCCTGCGTCCGTGGCGTTTGCGGCGTATGAGTTCATCGTTGGTCCGATGCTGGACAACCCACAGCGCGTC
>DATFRX010000102.1:0-5428 GCA_035262905.1 Nocardioidaceae bacterium | reverse complement strand
TGACTCGGCCGAGCATCTCCCACTCCGCGCGCGGATCGCTGCCGTGCCCATGGACGGCGTACCAGGCGTCGAACCAGGCGGTCATCGGCGCCGGGTCGAGCCGGAGTCGCAGTCCGTCCGGAGCCGGGGCGCGGATCTCGTCGATACGGACGACCTGCAATGACATCGGATCGCTCCATCGATAGCGACGCTCGGCCAGCACCTCGTCCAGGTCGGCCGGACATGCCCAAGGACAGATCTGGAACCGCGCCACCGCACCGGCGTCCGCATAGAACCGCTCGGCGATCGCGACCCGGCGATCCAGCTCGGCTCGATCGACATCGCCATGCGGGAGGACGGTCGCCATCCACCACGACGACGTCGCCGAGCGGCGCAGCCACCAGTCCCCGACCCGCTCGACCTGCTCCGGAGGAAGCGCCCGAGCGGCTCGCTCCTGCAGGCTCCGCACCGACGCAGAACTCGACCGGACCGGTGACACCACGCCGCCAACGGTATCCGCCCAAACCTCGCACCCGGCCGGACCGTAACGACTTCAGGCACCCGCACGATGTGGTGGGTGTGACCACCGAACCCGCACTGGCCGACTTCGAGTACGAGACAAAGACCTTCGACCTGACCAGGCTGGCCAAAGTGGCACTGATCGTGGCGGCTCAACGCCGGACCACGCTGACCGTCAAGGAGCTCGGTGCGGCCATGAGCATCGACGGCGACGAGCTGCGACAGGTGCTCGATCTCGTACTCGCTCAGCTCGCGGACGAGTGCCTGGCCGAGGAGATGCCGCTGCTGCCGGCCCTGGTGATCAACACGCAGACCGGCGGACCCGGCCACGGCTGGCCGAGCTGCAACGCCGACTGGTTCTCCGAGGCGCAGCGGGTCTTCCGCGTGTGGGGCGGCAACCCCGGCCGACTGCCCCGCACCGCATGACGCCCACGGGTCACGCGTCGAGCCGGAAGTGGACGACGTCGACTTCGGCTGCCGCATCGAGCCCCGGATAGTGCCGCTGGAGCGCGGCCAGCAACTCGGTCCGATCGGCGAACCCGTCGCGTACGGCGTCGTCGTCATCCAGCGCGCCCATCGGCTTGGTCTCGATCTCGGTCACGGTCGCGTCCATCGTGGTCGACGTCTTGTCGGGATGCGGGAACACGAACCGCACCGGTCCGGTGCGCACCGGGTCGTGCCGACGCACCGTGGTCCGCTTCGTGCCCTGCCGGACCGCGTCGAGATAGCGCTCGTCGAGGTACAGAACCTGCTGCCCGACCTTGCGGCGATCGAAGGCGTACGGCAGGAGCTCGACGATCGGCACCGCTGCGAGGCCGGACTCGACATGGAGCACGACCCGGATGTCGGGGTAGTAGTCGTAGAGCATCTGGCGACAGCGACCGCACGGCGGGATCACGCCACCGCCGTCGGCGATCACGGCCACCATCGTCGTCAGGGGCAGCTCGGCCTCGGGAGCCGCCACCGCCTGCCCGATCGCGACCGGCTCCGCGCACGGTCCGCCGCTGAAGTGGTAGACGTTGACGCCGGTGTAGATGTGGCCGACCGAGTCGTAGGCGGCGGCCGCCACCGTGTGGTTGCCGTCCGGCTCGACTCCGGCGATCACTGCCTGCGCCCGTCTCACGAGCGCCATCTCCGCATCGGTCAGCACAACGCGCGATCGTAGTCTTTGCGGCATGACTGACCCGAAGAAGACCGTCCTCGTCACCGGAGCCAGCGCCGGGTTCGGTGCGGCCATCACCCAGCGGTTCGCCGCCGAAGGCGCTCGTGTCATCGCCGCCGCGCGCCGGCTCGACCGGCTGACCGCGCTGGCCGACGAGGTCGACGGCGACGTCCTCCCGGTGGAGCTCGACGTCCAGGACCAAGCCGCGGTCGAGAGTGCCATCGCGAGCCTGCCGGCGGAGTACGCCGAGATCGACGTCCTGGTCAACAACGCCGGACTCGCCCTGGGCCTCGATCCGGCCCAGAGGGCCGACGCCGCCAACTGGAAGGTGATGATCGACACCAACTGCAGCGGCCTCGCCTACTGCACCAACGCGGTGCTGCCCGGCATGGTCGAGCGACGCCGCGGCCACGTCATCAACCTGGGGTCGACCGCCGCCACGTACCCCTACCCGGGCGGCAACATCTACGGCGCGACCAAGGCCTTCGTGCACCAGTTCAGCCTCAACCTGCGCGCCGACCTGCCCGGCACCGGAGTGCGCGTGACCTGCGTGGAGCCCGGCCTCGTCGGCGGTACGGAGTTCTCGATGGTGCGCTTCGCCGGTGACCGGGAGGCGGCCGACCGGATGTACGCCGGGACCCAGCCGCTGACGCCCGACGACGTCGCCGAGGCAGTCCTCTGGGCGGCGAATCAGCCGCCGCACGTCAACATCAACACGATCGAGCTGATGCCGGTCAGCCAGAGTTTCGGAGCCCTCCCGGTCGTACGCGACTGACCGCGACGGTCGCCACACAACGACCCACGAGCAGTCGCGAACGCGTATCGTGCGTCGCGGACAGCGCGGGACCCATCCTCGATCCGAACTCGGAGACTGACTCATGGGACTCCTGCAGCGTCAGCGACCCCTCAAGCACTGCCGGCACTTCGCCACCCTCGACGAGCGCGAGACGCGGCTGGTCTGTGACGCCGGTCAAGAGGTGACCGTGCCCGAGCGCTGGTCGTTCATCTGGGAGAACACTCCCGGCGATCGTGCCTATCTGCTCCTCGACGGCACGGCCGCCGTGCTCGTCGGCGGCCAGCAGATCGCCGAGCTCGGTCCTGGCGACCTGGTCGGTGAGGTGGCCCTGCGCAGCCGCCGGTTGCGAACCGCCGCCGTCACCGCGACGACGCCGCTGGCGCTGCTGTCGTTCACCAAGGACCAGTTCGACGACCTCTACCGGCGGGTGCCCGGCTTCCGCGATGCGGTCGACGCCGCCGTCGAGGCTCGTACGACCGACTCCGGCACGTCGGCCTAGGCCGTGGACACGTCTCCGACGCTGCTCGACGAGGTCGAGCGGACCCTGCTGGGTGGCAACCGGCGCTACACCCGGCTCGAGGTCGCCGAACGGGCCGGCGTCTCCGTGGACCGAGCCCAGGAGCTGTGGCGAGCCCTCGGGTTCGCGAGTACGGCCGACGACGAGGTCGTCTTCACCGACGAGGACGTCGAGGCCCTCGGCCTGATGGCGACCCTGGTCAGCGGCGGTGTCGTCGACCCGAGGGCCGAGGCGTCGCTGGCCCGGTCGCTCGGACAGCCACTGGCCCGGCTGGCGGAGTGGCAGACCACCGTCGTACGCGAGGTCGTCGCCGATCCGGACCAGCCACTCGACGCGCAACCCCAGCTGGTCCGGGCCATCGAGGCGCTGCTTCCGGTGATGGAGCGGCTGCAGTCGTACGTCTGGCGCCGGCATCTGGCCGCGGCGGCCGGGCGGATGCTGGCCGACCCGGGCTCGGACCCGCAGTCGAACACCCTGGTCGTGGGCTTCGCCGACATCGTGGACTTCACCCGCACGAGCCGCACCATCGAGGACGCCGACCTGGCCGAGTTCGTCGACTACTTCGAAGGCACCGCGGCGGCGATCGTGGCGGAGCGGCACGGGCGGGTGATCAAGACGATCGGGGACGAGGTGCTGTTCGTCGCCGACACGCCTCGACAGGGTGCCGACCTCGCCCTGGAGCTCGCCGCCCGGAGCGAGGAGGACGCGGACTTCCCCACCGTCCGGGTCGGGCTCGCGTACGGACCGGTGCTGAGTCAGCTCGGCGACGTCTACGGTCCGGTTGTCAATGTGGCAGCCCGGCTGACGTCGGTGGCCCGCCCCGAGACGGTCGTCGTCGATCGCGAGCTGGCCGCCGCGCTCGAGCCCGAGTCCGACCTGCAACTGCGCAAGATCCGCCGGGTCACCGTACGCGGCTATCGGCGCCTCGAGCCGTGGGCGCTGCGTCGCGCAGCCGACCCCGCCTGAGCGCCCGGCCGCCGCTCATCGGTGGCCTCAGTGCGCCAGCGACACCTTGAGCACGATGATCACGGCGCCGAAGCTCAGGCTGATCAGGCCGGACAGGAGGATCAGATGACCGCCGACGTTGGCGGCCATCGCCGCCGCCACCGCCCACGCGGTCATCCCCACCACCGACACGATCAGGCACAGCCACGAGGTGTTGACGTCGGAGAGTCCGAAGACCACACCGACCAGGGCGGCCAGGGTCGGGGGGACGCCAGCGGCGGCGATCGGCCACTCCTCGGCCGCGATGTGCCGAACGTTGACCCAGGCCATCCGATGCGGTCCGTGGATCGAGCCGCCGAACAACTCCGCATAGACGTGGGCCAGCCAGAACACCAGCCCGGTCGCGATCAGGAGGATGGCCAGTTCGGCGGGCGTCGCGAAGTCCTCACCGGGGCTGGTGCCCGCCACTACCGACGCCGCGAGCACGGAGCCGTAGATCGCGCCGGAGTAGTCCCTGTGCTGCTGCGCCTCGCCGACTGCGGACATGGACGGCGACCTCCCGGATTCAGACCCTCTCCGACCCTGACCCGCGACGCCCGGCATCACACCACCCCACGCGGGTGAAGCCCCGAGTGGGCCAAGTGACCGAGGGGAAGGTGACCATCTGCCCCGCACGTACCGGACGTAGGTCTCTATCCGGTCATCGCCGGACCTTCCAGGGTGGTTGCTCGATCACTAGGGAGGAACATGCAGAAGCTCGTCATCACCACTTTGACCTCGGTCCTCGCCCTGGGTGTCTGGACCCCGACCGCGAACGCCAGTCCGGCCGAGCGGCCCGGACCGGTCCGGATCGCCAAGGTCAGCTACGACGGAGCGGGCTCCGACACCGGGAGCAATCCGAGCCTCAACCGGGAATGGGTTGCGATCAAGAACCGCGGATCCCACGCCCGCCAGCTGAGGGGCTGGACCCTTCGGGACACCGCCGGTCACGTCTTCCACTTCCCACGGTTCACGCTGCGGGCCGGACGGACCGTCAAGGTGCACACCGGCAGCGGACGCGACGGCGCACGCAACCTCTACTGGGACAGCGGTGCGTACATCTGGAACAACGACGGCGACCGGGCCACCGTGCGCAACCGCAACGGCCGGCTGATCGACCGCTGCTCGTGGGGCGACGGCGACGGTACGGTCCGCTGCTGACCGCCGACACTCAGCCGGCGACCGGGACGACCCGGCGCCAGACGTCGACGACCAGCACCGACCGCATGCCGACCGACTCGTAGAGGCCGAGTGCCGGGGTGGTGTTGTTCGAGTCGACGTGCAGCAGCGTCCCCACGCGGCCGTCGGCGGCATCGAGCGCGAACGCCCTGCGGAGCAGGTAGGCCGCGATGCCCCGGCCCCTCGCCTCGGGCCGGACGCCGATGCCCGCCACGTAGCCGCAGTCGTCGTCCTCGACGAACTGGTCGGTGCGATCCAGGAACGCCACCGGCCGGTCGTCGAGGTCGACGAC
>DATFRX010000101.1:0-5924 GCA_035262905.1 Nocardioidaceae bacterium | reverse complement strand
GTCCGAGGTGGTGCAGCAGCAGCGCCTCGGCCAGGCAGGCGCGCTCGAACTCTTCGAGGTGCAGGCTTTCGTTGGCCGCGTGAGCGCGGGTGTCCGGGTCCTCGACGCCGGTGATCAGCACCTCGGCCTCGGGGAACGCCTCCACGAACGAGCCCACGAACCCGATCGAGCCTCCGACGCCGATCTCGACCGGCGGCACTCCCCACGCCGTGGCGAACGCCTCCCGAGCTGCGGCGTAGGCGGGCCCGGTCGTCCGCGCGGCGAACGGCGCGACGGGGCGGCCCGGAGTCACTCGCACCTGCGCGCCCCAGGGGGCATTGGCCTCCAGATGCCGGACCAGTGCGTCACGCGCAACAGTGGGGTCGTCGCCGGGCGCGATGCGCAACGCGAGCCGGGCCCGGGCCGTGGGCACCAGCACCAGCCCGGACTGATCGACCGGTGGTGCATCGATGCCAACGACCGACAGTGCGGGTCGTCGCCACACGCGTGACGTCAAGGAGCCGGAGCCGACGAGCTGTACGCCCTCGAGCATGCCGGCGTCGGCCCGCAGCCGCTCCTCGGTCAGGTCGAGCGGCTCGGCCTCCTCGCGTGCGAGCCCTTCGACCGCGACGTCGCCCTGCTTGTCGTGCAGCGTGGCGAGCAGCCGGGTGAGCACGGTCAGCGCGTCGGGCACGGCGCCGCCGTAGACCCCGCTGTGGACGGCGTGCCGCAGCGTCGCCACCTCGACGACCACGCTGACGCCGCCACGCAGCGAGGTCGTCAGGGCGGGCACGCCGATCCGCCAGTTGGTCGAGTCGGCGAGCACCAACACGTCCGCCGTCAGGCGTTCGCGGTGGTCGGCGAGCAGGATCGGCAGCGTCGGCGACCCGATCTCCTCCTCGCCGTCGACGAGGACCGTCACACCGAGCCCGGGATCGTCGCCCAGTGCCGCCAGCGCCGCGCAGTGCAGGGCGATGCCGGCCTTGTCGTCCGCGCTTCCACGCCCGTAGAGCCGGCCGTCCCGCTCGACCGGCTCGAACGGATCGCTCTCCCAGGCGGCCACGTCACCGGCCGGCTGGACGTCGTGATGGGCGTAGAGCAGCACGGTCCGGGCGGCCGGACTAGGCGGACCTCGCCCGACCACCGCTGGCAGGCCACCGTCCGCGCGGAGCACCTCGACCTCGGGTAGTCCGGCCTCCTCCAGCTGACCGGCGACCTCCTCCGCCGAGGCCTCGACCTGGTCGCGCGACGACGGGTCGGCCGAGACCGACGGAATGCGGACCAGCCGTTCGAGACCGGCCCGTGCTGTCGGCAGGGCAGCCGCTACGGTCGCGCGTACGTCGGCGACATCGCGCATCAGGCGGCGTACAACGTCAGGTCCGACGCGAAGCGCTCGGTCATCTCGATCACGCGTTGGAGCTCGTGATGCCGCACGATCACGATGCCGTCGCCGATGGTCGTCGCCCGCCAGTCGCGCCTCGGCGCTCCGATCGGGAGCAAATCGACGAGCACGACGTCCTCGCCGTACTGCTGCAGCAGACCGTCCATGCCCTGCACCGATGTGATTCGCCCGGCCCCATGCGCTCGCTTGCAGATCATCCCGACGTTGTGCCGGTGCTCGAGCTCGCGCATCTGTCCGTGGACCACGGCCTCCGCCCAGCCGACGTAGACATCGCCGTCGGTGTTGTAGTTCATCTGGTCGACCACGCGTACTCCCGGCGGCCGGGCCCCGATCTCGCCGAACACGACCTCGCCGTCGGGCTTGAGATACCACTCCATGTGCGTGAAGCCGGTCTCGAACCCGAGCGCCTCGATCACCTGCTGCCCCATCCGCCGGCCCGCCTGCAGATGCGGGACGTCGAGGTCACGCAGCGAGATCGCGACCGGGCTCACCCACTCGTGCTGCGCCATCTGCAGCGGGCGAGGGCGGTACCAGAGCACGTGCTCGAAATGGATCCGGCCGCCCGCGCAGACCGTGTCGTAGGTGAACTCCTCGGCCTCGACGAACTCCTCCACGCTCACCTCCGGCACATGCCGCAGCAGTGGCAGCACCTCGGACAGCGCTTCGGCCGAGTCGACCCGGTAGGTGTCCGCGGATCCGGCGCCGGCGATCGGCTTCACGATCATCGGGTAGCCGACCCGCTCCGCCGCCTCCCAGATGCCCGCCACGGTGGTCGCACTCGCGTGCCAGGGGGTACGGATGCCGGCGGCGTCGAGGGCCCGCTTCATCTGCTCCTTGTCGCGGAACGGCACGGTCTGCTGGACCGTCATGCCAGGCAGTCCGAACGCCTCGCGTACGCGCGCGGCCAGGATCATGTACGGCTCCCAGAGGCACTCCACCCGGTCGATGTGCACGTGACGGGACAAGCCCTGAAGCGCCGCCATGACGGCCGCCTCGTCGGCGAGGGAGACGTGCTCGTAGTGCGCCAGGGCTTCTCGCGCCGGTGGCGGCAGCGCGTTGGGGGGCTGGTCACCCACGCCGATGACGTTGGCTCCGACGGCGGCCAGCCCACGGGTGAAGTAGGACATCTCCAGCGGATAGCCCGGCGAGATCATCACGACATTCGTCACTGTGCCTCCAGCAGCTCGATCCGGATCCCGTCGATCACGCGGTGCAGGGCCTCGCGGACGACCTCGGTCTGCGGGTCCCGAAGTGTCACGTACCCCTCACCGGTGTAGTCCGAACTGGCCGGCTCGCCTCGCCTCGGGAGTCGCGACTCGACCACCATGTGACCCACCTGCTGGTTCACCTCGTCCACGCCGTGGACAGCGCGGACGGTACCCCGGCCCATGCCGCGCAGGTACGCCGTTCCGGCCGCGAAGCGTCGCTCCGGGATCTCGAAGGAGCCGAGTACGGCGAGCTGTGCCCAGGCGGCGTACAGGTCGAACTCGTGCGCGTAGCCGTGCATCGACGTCAGCTGGGCCCCTGGTGGTCGCGCGGCCACCTCCGAGATCGCGACCGACCCGTCGGGCCGCCGGAACCACTCCAGGTGCGTGAGCGCGTCGGTCACGCCGAGTGCGCGGAGTGCGGCCGGGCCGACCTCGTGGATGCCGGCGTACTCCGGGCCGCTGACGTCGCGGGGCAGCAGCACCGTCCACTGGATCCAGGGATTGCGCACCACCTCGAGCGGCGGCGGCTGGTAGTCGGCGATCGACGACCAGACCGTCCTGCCACCGACCGTCACGCTGTCGAAAGTGTGCTCCTCACCGACCAGAAACTCCTCGAGCAAGGCTGGGGCTTCGGCGCCCGGCGGCAGCGCACCCAGCCAGCCCTCGAGCGCGGAGCCGTCGTCAAGGCGGTAGGTGGCCTGCGAGCCGGCGCCTGCGGGTGGCTTGGCCACGAGCGGAAAGCCGACCTCGGCCGCGAAGCCCCTCGCCTGCCCGGCGTCATGGACCAAGGCGTGTCTGGCACACGGCACGCCGGCCGCCCGCAGCACGTCCTTCATCCGCGACTTGTCCCGCACGTTGAGCGCCGTGCCGACGTCCATGCCCTGGATCCCCATCGCCTCGCGCACCTGCGCGAGCGGCACCTGCAACTGCTCGAGCGCACCCACCAGCCGTTCGACACGCCCCATCTGCTGGCTGAGTCCGGAGACGCCGGCGGCGATCTGGCGCGCGTCCAGCGCGTTGTCCACCCGCCAGTGACCGGCCAGCCGGCTGCGCAGGTCCGGGGCGATCCGTTCCAGTGGCTCGCTGGTGACCAGTCCGAGTCGCACGCCCGGCAGGGAAGCAGCGCAGGTCACGAAGCGTGCGGTGGCTTCCAGCAGGTACGGCGCGACGAATGCGGCAGCGATCACGCCCCGGACGTTACCGGGGGCCACTAGCATGGCCGAGATGCGAGTCATCTTCGTCGAGCCCGGCTTTCCGAAGAACCAGCGCCAGTTCGTCCGTGGACTAGCGGAGGTCGGCGCCGAAGTCATCGGCATCGGGGAGTCACCGCAGGAGTTCCTCGACGACGAGCTGAAGAGCTGGATGGTGCACTACCACCAGGTCCCGAACGTCGGCGACGTCGATGTGATCACCGATGCGGTCCGCTGGATCCAAGCCAAGGCCTGGGTCGACCGCCTGGAGACGACGATCGAGGCGCACACGCTCGCGGTCGCCGAGGTACGCGAGCGCTGCACCATCCCCGGGACGTCGCGGCGTACGGCATGGCTGTGTCGCGACAAGCCGTCCATGAAGGATGCGCTGCGGGCCGCCGGAGTACCGACCGCAGCCTCGACCGCCGCCGACAACGCCGAACAGGTATGGGCCTTCGCGGACGCGGTCGGCTATCCGGTCATCCTGAAGCCACGGTCGGGAGCCGGCGCCCAGGACACGACTCGCGTCGACAACCGTGAGCAGCTCGAGGCGACCCTGTCCATGTTCGGGGCCAAGGGCGTCACGTCGATCGCGGTCGAGGAGTTCGTCGAGGGTCACGAGGGGTTCTACGACACCCTGTCGGTCGACGGTAATGCCGCCCTCGACTTCGTGTCGCATTACTTCCCGAACGTGCTCGAGGCGATGCGAACCCGCTGGATCTCGCCGCAGTTCGTCAGCACCAATCGGGTCGACTCGGTGCCGGACTACAACGAGCTACGTGAGCTCGGGCACCGGGTGGTCGAGGCGCTCGGCATCGGCACCAGTGCCACTCACATGGAGTGGTTCTTCGGGCCGAAGGGGATGCGATTCTCCGAGATCGGCTGCCGCCCGCCGGGTGTCGGTGCGTGGGACCTCTACTCGGCCGGCAACGACGTCGACCTCTATCGCGAGTGGGCCAACGCCATCGTGCACGGCCACGTCGCGACTCGCCCCTCACGCCGGTTCGCCAGCGGCATCGTCGCACTGCGCCCCGAACGCGACGGCCAGATCTCCGGCTACTCCGGTGTCCAGGAGATGCAGGCCAAGTACGGCGACGCAGTGCTCGACGCGCATCTGCCCGACCCGGGTACGCCGACGCAGCCGGTCGAGGCCGGCTACATGGCCAACGCGTACGTCCGCATGCGGCACCCCGACTACGACGTCCTGCGGGGAATGCTGGACGAGGTCGGGCGCACGATCCACGTGCACGCCGCGTGAGCCGCGATGTGACACTGCTCGGGCCGCAACGCCGGCCGAGCGTCCAGCATGTCGTGCGCGACCTGGATCCGCAGGGGCCGGTCGCCGCGGTGACAGCCGGCTGGCAGGAGCGCGAGTCCGACGACGCCGAGCTCGACGAGTTGCTCGGCGGGCGCATGGTGAACCTGACGTTGCATGCCCGGTGGCTCGACGTCCACGAGAGCGACCGGGAGTATGCCCACGCCGAGCGCGAGCACGACGCGGTCCTCGCCGACCTGCGAAATCTCTACATCGGCCAGCTCGACCATGTCCTGCGAGCGGCGTACGAGGTCGCGCACAGCAAGGAAGGTCATCCGCGCTGGCGCGAGGCGGCGCTCAGCGATGCGCTCGAGGTGGTTCGTCTGATCGATGAGCAGCACCTGGCCCGCGTCCGGGCTGCCCAGCACACCTTCTACGCCGCCTGGTCGCCGCAGGACCGGCCCGTCGTCTCCGCGCACCGCGACGAGGTCCAGCGGATCCTGCAGCAGTCGCAGGCGGTCGTCGTCGCCGGCGGGCACGTCGGTGAGCTGATCCGGGTGCTGCACCTGTTCCACGTCGAGCCGCATCTGCCACCCGTCGTCATCGCCTGGTCGGCCGGGGCCATGGCGCTGTCCGACCGGGTCGTCCTCTTCCATGACTTCGTCCCGCACGGCGTGGCCCAGACCGAGGTCTTCGGCGAGGGGCTGGGCGTGGTTCCCGGCCTCGTACCGCTCCCGCACCTGCGTCGTCGGCTGCGGGCCGACGATCAGGTCCGGATGTCGGTGCTGGCGAGGCGGTTCGCTCCCACCCAGTGCCTCGTGCTCGACGACGGCGTCCGGGTGTCCCTCTCGCCCGAGGGCCGGCTTCCGGCCGATGCACGCGTGCTGTCC
>DATFRX010000100.1:0-4032 GCA_035262905.1 Nocardioidaceae bacterium | reverse complement strand
CGCTGATTGCTGTAGGTCAGCTCGTCGAATCGGCGAAGTACGGCGGCATCGCGGCCGAGGGCCTCGGCGGTCCCAGGTCGACGGTGACTTGCCGGTGCCGCAGCCCACATCGAGCGCGGTACGGACCGGCGTGGCGGTCAGGTCGTCGAACAGCGCCGGCGGATAGCCGGACCGGAATCGGTCGTAGGCCTTGGCGCTCGACCCGAACGACAGCGCGTGGTTGCGATCGGACCGCAGATGCTCCAGCGGCACGACTCAAGTATGACCAGGCCGCTTGGCCACCGGCCTGACGTCAGGAGAGCCGGAACGTCGCGCGATAGGCGGTCGGGGTGACCCCGACGGCCCGGTGGAAGTGTCGCCGCAGGGTTGCCGCCGTGCCCATGCCGCAGCTGGCGGCCACCTGCTCGACCGAGGCGTCGGTGCGCTCCAACAGCTCCTGGGCGCGGCCGATGCGCTGGCGGTGCAGCCATTCGAGCGGGCCCGACTCGAGCTCCGCCTGCATGCGACGGGCCAGCTGCCGAGTGCTGAGACCGGCGTGATCAGCGAGCTCCCGGACGCTCAACGGCTGGTCGAGACGAGACCGGGCCCACTCGAGGGTCGGTGCGAGCCCGGCCGGGATCCGCGGCTCGGCCGGCGGGGCGATGAACTGCGCCTGTCCGCCGCTGCGATGCGAGGGGGCGACCAGCGTCCGCGCGATGCCGTTCGCCGCCGACGCGCCGAGGTCACGGCGTACCAGGTGGAGGCAGAGATCGAGGGCGGCGGTCTTGCCCGCGGAGGTGAGGACGTCGCCCTCGTCGATGTAGAGGATGTCGGCGCGCACGTCGATGCTCGGGTAGCGCCGAGCGAGGTCGTCGGCATGCATCCAGTGGGTGGTCGCGGCCCGACCGTCGAGTAGCCCGGCCGCAGCCAGCACGAACGCGCCTGTGCACAGCGACACGACGCGGACACCGCGCTGGTGGGCGGTTCGGAGCGCCTCGAGCAGACTCGGGTCGGGATCCGCGGCCGGGTCGTCGGTGGAGGGTACGACGACGGTGTCGGCGCGGGGGATCTTGGCGTACGAGGCGGTCGGCGACCCGGCCAGCCACGGATGCGGGGTGCCGTCCGCCGTGCAGACCACGAAGTCGTACCAGGCGCCGGTGGGCGACAGCTCGGAGCGGTCCACGCCGAAGATCTCTCCAGCGATCGCGGCCTCGTAGAGCATTGCGGTGCCGTGCATGGCGAGGGCGACCCGAGTCATGTCCGAAAGTGTACGCACATCGTCGCTTCAGACACTCGGCATCGCGTACGCGGTGGGCTGACGATGGGTCGCATGAGCAGATCCGGGCGAGTGATGGTCTATGGCGCCGCCGGTCACACCGGGCGCTTCGTGGTCGACGAGTTGGTGCGCCGCGGACTGACACCGGTGTTGTCCGGGCGCACCGCCTCGCGTATCGCGGCGGCCGCCGAGCGACACGGCGTACTCGATCAGCGGGTCGTGGGCGTGGACGACCCGGACCGGCTGCGCCGAGCGATCGACGGTGTCGACGTGGTCGTGAACTGCGCCGGGCCGTTCCTCGACACCGCGCTGCCATTGGCGACCGCAGCCGTCGCGGCCGGAGCCGACTACCTCGACGTCACCGCCGAGCAGCCCGTCGTGCAGACGCTGTATCGCGAGCTCGACCGGCCCGCGCGCGACGCCGGTGTGGCCGTCATTCCGGCGATGGCGTTCTACGGCGGGCTCGCCGATCTGCTCGTCACCTACGCCCTCGACGGAGCGATCAGCGCGGACACGGTCGAGATCGCGATCGGGCTCGACCGCTGGTGGCCGACCGCGGGCACTCGGATCACCGGCACTCGCAACACCTCGACCCGCCAGATCATCCGCGACGGCGTGCTTGCCCCTCTGCCGGACCCCGCTCCGACCGGCAGGTGGTCGTACCCGCAGCCACTTGGCAACCAGCCGGTGGTGCAACTGCCCTTCTCGGAGGTCGTCACGATCAGCCGCCACCTCCGCGTCGGCGACCTCACCTCATACCTGAACAGCTCCTCGCTTGCGGACCTCCGTGACGAGTCGACCCCGCCGCCGTCGGCCGCCGACCCGACCGGCCGGTCCGCCCAGCGGTTCGTCGTCGACGTCGTCGTACGCAGCGGCGCCGCCACGCGCCGGCTCACCGCGTCGGGTCGCGACATCTACGCCGTCACCGCGCCGATCCTGGTCGAGGGAGTCGTCAGGCTGCTGGACGATCACCACGTGCTCGGCGCGGTAGCACCCGGCGAAGCCTTCGACGCTGCCGACGTACTGGCCGCGCTGTCAGCTCATCCGGCGGGGCTGACCCTGGACTCCTCCGAAGACGTCGTACCCGCGAACTAGTCGTCTGGGAAGCCGACGATCGCGAGGTTCAGCGGCAGCTCGTTCTCGCGCGGCTGGGGCACCGGAAGCCGATCCTCGCCGAAGTCCTCGGTCAGATCGTCCGACGCCAACGCGAGTTGCAGCGGCACCTGTCCCTCGTAGCCGAAGGAGTCGACCACGAACGGGAGCGCGTCGGAGGCAAGCGCCTCCGGCCCGCTCATGATGTGGAAGTGCAAGTGCGGCGCCGAGGTGTTGCCGCTGTTTCCAAGCAGGCCGAGCTTGTCGCCTCGCTTGACCTTGTCGCCCGGCTCGACCACGACCGAGCCCTTCTGGAGATGCGCGTAGAACGCGTAGACACCGTTGCGGAGCCTCATGATGACGTGGTTGCCGTCGACGCTCTCGATGGTGTCGAAGGATCCCGGATCCGGCAGCGAGCCCGGAGTCTGGTTGGGGAAGTTGTTGGCGGTGCTGACGACCGTCCCGTCGGCTGCGGCGATGACCTCGGAGCCGTACTGGTTCCAGTTCTCCGGGTTGGTCACGTCGCCGGTGACGAAGTGCCCGGTGTCGTCCAGCTGCATGTAGTCGATCGCGAACCGCTGGGAGTCGAAGAGACCGCCGTTGACCGACTGGACCGCGCCGCGGTGGGCGAATCTCAGGTCACAGCAGCCGTTGAACGCGACCCAGCCGTCACCCTTGAGCGGCGGTCCGACAACGACCGGCCGGATGTTTCCGAGCTCGAACGGCGTGATCGTGTACGTCAGCGGCGTCGGCTCGGTCGCCCCCGGATTGGCCGCGCCGAGCAGTCGGAATCGATGGATCAGCGTGTCCGGCACGTCGTTGCGGGAGTCGAAGCTGAGATTGACGAACAGCAGCCGCGACCCGTTGGGCTCGATCCTCGTGTTGTCCACCGGCCTCGGAGCGAGCGTCCGCATGTTGTCGACCAGGCGCTTGCCCTGGAATCGGGTGATGACCCGGTCGCGGTCCGCCTCGTCGAGCACCACGACGCGCCGGATCGTGGCCGGAACCGGCTTGGCGTTGGTCAGCTGGAGCTCGTAGACGACGTGCCAGCGGCCGTCGGTCCCCTTGACCGGCGCGGTCTCCGGGCCGATGGTCGAGGCGATGACGGGCGTGAACTGTTGCGGTGCGACTCCGTTCACGGTCGGAGGCTTGGCCTTGGTGGCGGCCGGTGCGTTCCCGTGGCGGGCGCTGTCGTCAGCCGTCTGGTCACCGCACGCCGCGGCGCCGAGCGCGACGACGAGACCGGCGGCCGCGACCATCGCCAACTGCCGGCTTCGAGTGGTCAGACCGTGATGGATGGTCATACGCTCCTCCGCGAACCCCGATCTCGGACGTACAGGACGTATCCCGGCCAACGTAGAGAGATGCGGCCGCGAGAATCCCGGGCCAAATGGCCCGTACCGAGCGGGCCCCCTGGCCCGGCCCAGACGGTAACCTTCGGGAACCCCACCCGAGACCCGCGGAGGATGAGGCGTGGCCAGCAAGAGTTCCAAGTCCGACAAGCAGTCGAAGGCGGAGCAGCGTCAAGCCCGGCTGCGCGAGCTGCAGAAGGAGCAGAAGCGCGCCGAGCGTCGCCGCAACCTGCTGATCTTCGGCACGACTGGGCTCGTGGCGCTGCTGATCATCGCCGGCACCGCCTGGGGTCTCATGCAGCAAGACGACGGCACGTCCGGTGCCAGCCGTCT